>CALLPS010000207.1 GCA_938015355.1 uncultured Pleurocapsa sp. | reverse complement strand
AACAGTTCTTGCTCATTATATGGCTTGGTGAAATAAGCTGATGCTCCTAAGTTAAAGGCTAGCTTCTGATGTTTTTCATTACTACGAGAAGTTAGCATGGCGATTGGCAGATCTTCAAATTCTGGTCGTTGCTTAATCTCTTCTAGAACTCCATAACCATCTAGGCGAGGCATTTCGACATCGCAAATAACTCCCTGGGGAGCTAATCCAGCTAAAAGTTTGTCTACAGCTTCTTGACCATCTTTAGCCTGTTCTACACGATAACCAGCTTTTTCTAAAGTAAAGCTAAGATAACGGCGAACATTAATCGAATCATCCACTACTAGAATAGTTTTGCTAGTTGGCAAATCGATGGTTTCTGTTAGATTCACTTCAGATTGATTTTCTGTAAAGCGATCGCTCGTTTCGACTTCAACTAATGCTAGAGGATCGATTAAAGGAATAACCTTGCCATCTCCGAAGACAACTGAACTAATTACTCCAGGAGGCAGTGGAATCGGGGAATCAATTGCCCTAATGGTAGATTCTTGTTCATTCCAAAAACGACTTAGCTTTAAAGCTGCGAAGGATTCATTGTTTCCTACTACTAGAGTAATGGATTGATTGATGGTGGGGTTTCCGCTTAGGCTCACTATATGAGGAGGAGAACTATAGGGTAAAACTTTATCGATCTCGATTAAAGGAATTTCTGTTTTATTCCAAGCAACAGAGGCTTTGTCTCCTGCCGCCAGCATTAATTCTGATTCTATAGGAATTAATTCTCTAATACTATTTGCTGGTATAGCAAAGATCATTTTTCCTTGTTCGACAATCGCCACCCGAAGAATAGATAAAGTGAAGGGAATTCTTAGGGTGAAGGTAGTACCCTGACCTGGTTTCGTGTCTACTTTAATATCACCACGAATTTCTTTGAGATTGGTTTTGACAACATCCATTCCGACTCCTCTACCTGAAAGTTCGGTGACTTTGCTTGCCGTACTAAATCCAGGTTCAAAAATGAAGTTTAACAGCTCTGCTTCTGGTATTTGAGCCGTTTCCTCGGTCGAAAAACCCATTTGACAGACGCGATCGCGAATTTTATCGAGAGAAATTCCCCCGCCATCATCCTTGAGGGTAATAAGGCTATAGGTTCCCAAATTATTGGCTTGGATGGTAATTGTCCCTGATTCTGATTTGCCCGCAGCCAAGCGAGTTTCGGCGTCTTCGATACCGTGGTCGAAGGAGTTACGAAGTAGGTGCATTAGGGGATCGCTTAATACTTCAATCACCGAGCGGTCTAATAGGGTGGTTTCTCCTAAAATTTGTAGCTCTACTTTTTTGTCGAACTGAAGATTGAGATCCCGTATGACACGGGGAAAACGTTTTACCACCTCAGAAAAGGGCTGCATTTGAGTCCGAGCAACGTTACTCTGCATCGACTTGGTAGTGTAATACAGTTCTCTGACCGACTGATTGACTTCTTTTACCCCCAGGGTAATATCTGTGGCTACTTCTTGGAGTTGAACAATTGTTTCTATTTGCTCTTGGCAAATTAAGTGGATATCGCTGTAGCGATCCATTTCCAAACTATCAAAACTATCTTGCTGCTGAATCATTGAGTTTAAAGAGGCTGATACTAACTGCTCTTTTTCACTTAACAATCCTTCAACCGAAGCGCGATCGTACCATTTTCGTAATTGAGTATTGGAATGCTCCATCTGCAACATTCGTTGTTCCATCAGCATTACAATATTTTGCAGTTGCTCCAATCGCAAACCGATACTGTTGCGATTTAAGACTAGTTGCTCAAATAGAGTATTGAATTGTTTGAGCTGAGAAACTGGTACGCGCACCATTTTTTCCACTCGCGGTATTGCTGGAGTTTCTGTTTTAGTTCTGATATCGGTTTCTGCTTCTGCTTCCGCCTCATCATTGATATCAAAAGCAGATTGTAATCCTGCTAAATCTAATGAACCAAGATCCAAAGCGGAAAAATCCTCTGCATCGGTTGACTCATCTAACTCCAAGTCTGGGGTAACATCTTCGACAGTGGATACATCCAGTTCAAAGGCAGATTGCAATGCATCAAGCTCTAAACTACCGAATGCTAAGGGAGCGAAATCCGACTCAGTTGAACCATCATCAAATAACTCTGAACTATCAAGTTGAAGATCAAGGGAATCCCTTGGGTTATCAGTTGCACCTAAATTAATTTCTAATTGAGACGGCAGCTTTTCGATGCTGCCTCGTAAAACTAGGGCATGAGAACGCCTCCAAGTCTTTAAAGCCTGTCGAGCTAAAGAATCAATCTCTGCTGGCGGAGATACAGTAGTAGCCTGTTGTTGAATCGATTCACATAGTTCAATAAAAGCATCAAGATTTGCCATATTACCAAAGCCAACTAATTCTTGGGCAGTGGTTGATAATTCTTGGGCTAATTCCTCTAGATTTAAGGCAGATAATTGACTTTCAAAACGATCTAGAACCCCCTCAACTCCCTCTTCAAAAATTAATACTGCTGGGTCAAAATCTTCGTCTTGGGAAAGTAAAGCATTTTCATCCTCTACGTCCAAATCACCCAAATGCGATCGCAACTGTTCTAAAATCGGCTCCAGGCGATCGCAAATTGCCTCCTGCTCGCTGCTGGCGTGAGTATTTTCCGCTGAAATGTTGTCTCGCTTTAGGTTAGCCAAATTGCGTAGATAATCGACGCTTTGGAGTAATAAAGTTTCTACCTCAACATCAACCATTTCCCCAACATAGCGAACCCGCAAAATTTTCAAAAAGTCTTCGAGACGGTGAGCAACCTGACTCAAATTAGTAAAGCTCATCATCCCTGCACCACCCTTAATCGAGTGAGCCGAACGCAAGATTAGGTCGAGTTTTGCAGACTCAATCGGGGCACTAGCCAACTCCAGTAAATTGGACTCCATGCGATCGAAATATTCTTCAGCCTCATCGAGAAAGTTCAGGCGAATCTGTTGTTCTGTATCCATCTTGATTGCAGTTCAATGTTTGGGTTCAATTGAGTTGATTGTGAGTAGAAATTGATAGTGGCAAGTATTTAAACTGATTCAGCTACCTTGAACTGCGCTACAGTAGATTCAAGTTTTTGTGCTACCTGTGCCGTTTCGCCGATGGATTGTGCCACCTTGGTCGAAGATTGAGAGGTGGTTGCCGATAATTCAGCAATTTTCTGCATGAGGTTAGTAATGGTTTGGGAAGTACTAGCTTGGGATACGGTACTTTGGGAAATTGACTCCATTAACTGGTTAACTTCCTGCGATTTTTCTAGTACGAGCCCCAGACTTTGCTTGGTAGATTCGACTAAGCGAGTAGTTTCTACCACCTGGGTTGTTCCAGATTCCATTGCTCGGTTAACTTCTTGTGTCTCAGCTTGAATCGCCGAGACAATGTTGGCAATTTCTTTCGTTGCTGCGGCTGATTGTTCGGCTAATGCACCCACTTGTTCTGCCACAATAGTGAAGCCTTGACCATACTCTCCTGCACGACCAGCCTCAACACTAGCATTGATCGACAGTACGTTAGTTTTGAGTGCAATTTCTTCAATAAAGGAAACTACCTGAGAAATTTTGAGGGAAGACTCTCCTAACCGCTTCATCTTCTTCGCTGTTTCACCAACGGTAGTTCGCAGTTCGAGAATACTTTTTACCGTAGAATCCATGTTTTGGGTACTACTGACAATCGTATTGTAGGTATCATCAGTAATTTTCTCCGCTTGACCAGCATTTTCGGCAACAGCCTGAATTGACTGAGACATTTGCTGTACAGAGCGCAAAGTTTCTTGAGCTTCTTTGGTTTCGGCGATCGCTTGCTCCGCTAGTAAGCGAATCTCTTCTTCATTTTGCTTTAGGGATAAACCTACTTGGCTGGTAGACTGTTTGGCTTCAATCGCAATATCTTGCAGGCTGGTAATAATTGCATTGAATAAATCCGCTACCGTACTTAATTCCATTGAATCTAAGTTAGCTCGCACGGTTAGATCGCCATCCGTCGCATCGGAAACTTCCTCTAGCAGGGTAAAGATTGCTATCTCTAGCTTTTCTTTTTCTTGACGTTGCTGTTCGGCTAAGACTTTTTGTTCTTCGAGGGAACCTTGAATTTGTTTCGTCATCAAGTTGATGTTGGTGTTTAATTCGCCCAGCTCATCTTGGCTAGTTACCGCTAAACGGGTATCTAAATCTCCTCCACCAATTTTCTTTACCCCTGCTACTACTTCAATTAGAGGTTTGGTAGCTTGATTAACCAGATAAGTGGCGATCGCTCCCACTAACAAGGTGGTGATACCAAGTCCCACAGCAATAGTAAGACCCAACTGTCTTTGAGTAGCAAAAGCAAGCTCTGCATCTCTAACCAGAATTGCTTTCCAGTTAAGATCTTGTAATCCCTCTAACTTAGAAGGTGGGGCATAAGATAGTAGCTGTTTTGTTTGGTTGATTTGGTTGGTAGTTACGATAGAGCTAACTTCTTCTACACTTTTAATTGATTTCAAGTCGGGGAAAATTTGCTCCGAGAGGACTGCTTGATATCCACTAGTATTGGTAGTAGTCTCTCCAGAAGCCGCATTTTGCATTTTCAACTCTTCTTCTGCGCCCAAAAAAGCTTCATCTGCTTCGTTAATTAAGTAGAATTGTTGTCCCTCTGTTTCATAGTTTTGAATCGCCTCTTTTAAAGCTGCAACGGGCAAACGAGCCCGAATTAGTGCAACAGGTTTACCTGTAGTTTTATCTTTAATCGTTGAGGCGGCATAAATACTAAAAGTACCTTGAGTTTTTGAAATAGTGGGTTGACTAAGGATGGCACCATTAACCTTTAATGCATCTTGGATATAGGTTCGACTTAAGTGGTTGCCCAGTTTTTTACCTTCCTTGGTTTGAGCGATTGGCTCGCCTTTTAAGTCAAATACGGCAATACTATCATAGATACCTTTGGCTGATTTAATGCTTTCCAGGGTAGCTGCTTTTTGCTCTGGGGTTGCATTGGGATTAGTAAAGACATTTAGGTCTGCCATCAGCTTAATATCACCCAATTTCTCTTTCATAAAGCGACTGACTTTATCTTGTAACTCAGCCGTTTGGGTTTCTTTCAACTCCAAAAGTTGTTTGGTAATCGACTTGTTGGCAAAATAGTAAGCGGTTGCACCAACAGCCAATACGGGAATTACCCCGATCGCGATCGCTAATAATGTCGCTTTGGTTTTGAGCTTTAAGGATTTACCAAGATTAGAAGAAGATTCACTAATATTTACTGAGGCGGCAGCTTGATTAGTCATAGTTAGAAATAATTATTTAGATATAGTTGATCGCGCTAGTCAGATAAATCGAAATCTAGTTTGGCGATATGGTAGCGAAAAGCTTCAGAAGGCGTTCCAATTCGAGGATAGGAATTACGTTGTCTGCTTCTGGTAATACTCCCGCTAAACAAGAGCTTAGACTAGGGTGGACATCATCCACAGACGATTGAACTTTGTCTCGTGTAAAACGGATAATTCCCTGGAGTTGACTTATCGCTAAACCAATAAATATTGAGGGTTCGTTAACTGTTTGCAAAACAATAATTTGATATTGCTGAGAATTTGTTAGTTCAGAAGACAAGCCTAATAGTTTAGCTAGATCGAACACACAGAAAACGCGATCGCCTGAATTAATCATGCCAATGACGGATCTTGGCATACTTGGCAGAGGAGTAATTTGCTCTGCTTTGGCTATTAATGATTTTTGCACCTGTGCCATCGATAGCAGAGCCGTAATTTCCGAGTTTAGTTGAAACTTTATATAGGCATTCCCTGGCGCTATATTAGCTTCAAATAATTCTGTTAAATTTGCTTGAATTCTAGAAGCAGGACTAGACATGAGGTCTTATATTATTTCTAATTACTTGTTTTTGGAAACAGGTTTGCCCTAGATTGATTAATCTAAATCTCAGAGCAAAACCTCACCAACAGCCCTAACAAGATCATCTTGTGTACAGGGCTTAGTGACATAGGCATTTATGCCTTGCTTTTTTGCCCACATTTTGTCTACATCACGGTCTTTTGCTGTACAGGCAACAACAGGAATACTATTGGTATCTGGGTTTTTTCTTAGTTTGCGGCAGATATCCAGCCCCCCCATCTTGGGCATCATCCAGTCTGTAACCACCACGTCAGGCTGATTGGCAATAGTTTTCGCGATCGCATCTTCTCCATTTTGGGCAATAATAATGTTATAGCCAGCATTGGTTAAATAATGCGCCATCATATCTAATTCTGATTTGGTGTCGTCAACAATTAGGATAGTTTTCATCTTGATTTTTAATGATAATTAGTGAAGTTTAGGAAACAATTAATATTAAATCGAATATTAATAAGATTTAGGGCAGATATTTGTTGACAATTTTATTTAATCCATCTTTAGTAAAAGGCTTAGTAAAGTAATCACTTGCTCCTGATATTCTCGCCCTTGTTTTATCAATTAAACCAGTATTTCCAGTCACCATGATGATCGGAATTTGATCGCATTTGCCACTACTTCGTAATAGACTACATAGTTTATAGCCGTTAATTGTAGGCATGGTAATATCTAATAAAATTAGATCGGGGTTAATTTTAAATATTTTAGGTGCTGCCTGTATCGGATTTTCAATTGTAGTAATTTCAAACTTTTCGGGAGTGAGAAAACGTTTTATTTCACTCAAAATTGTGGGACTATCATCAATACATACTATTTTGTAAGTCTTGCTTGAGCTGTCTCCAGAATTAGCGGGTGTAGTTCCTTGATCGCTATTATTTACTGATGATTTAAATGAAAATCTCTCGGAATTTCTAGGAATAGCAGGCAATTTATACAGTGGTGGTTGAGCATTATTTAAACAAATAATTTTGTTTTCAATATATGGTGACAAAATTTTTGCTACCAGCAGCTTATTTTTTTTTAACAGTATTGATAGTTGTTGAATACTAGTACGCCCCTTCAAAACTTGAGTTAATTGAGTTAAAGTTTTAGAATCTAGGGAACCAGAAGCGGGCAAAGGTTGTACTTCCCAACTGGGAGAAAAATAAGGACGTTGATAAATAGAAGATATTTTTGGACTACAATCTTGCCATTGTCTTTGTTTGCTCTCTGCTTGACTTAAACACTTGGAGAGATTTAACCCTAGGGAACTTTTGATTCGTGCCGAAATCCACTCTGGAAAGTAATTGTCTTGTTGCCATGATGTTGTTCCATTTACTAAACATAAACAGTAAAATAAATTATCCTGGCTGATACTTTGGATCAATTGTATGATTTGATTATCATCAAGCTGTTGTTGAGATATTAACCAGGGAATAACTTTACCGTAAATTCCTTCCGCAACTTTATCTTTTCTAAGATCTTGTTTGTTTAACAAAGATTCAGGCAATTGATTTAAAGCTAAAATAGCTTTTTGGCAACCATTACTGTGGAGATAATATTTAAGCTGTTCTAACGATTGTACAGAACAGTGAACATAACAAAGTTTTCCTAAATCTAAATAAATTTTCCAAGAAACTTTTTGTGAATTAACCTCTAGACAACCAGAAATATTTTTGTCTGCTAGTTGTTTCAACAATTGCCTGTGATTTTGTTTTGTGGCTACTGTCATAATAATTAAAGTCAACTTAGTTAATTTACTATTCCCAAATAAATCTTTAAAATTAACAATTAATTAATAAGGATTATTAATACTGAATGTAATAATAATTATTCATGTTGTAGTGTCAATTATTTTTTAGTGTAATCAAAATTACTAATAGCGTAGTACCAATTAATTGTTAATGTAATCAAAATTACTAATAGTTAATAATGCGGTAGCAAGTATTAACCTTTTGACATCCTCCTAGTCTTAAAAGACAAGGACTCTGGTTATTAGTTATTAGTTATTAGTTATTAGTAGCAGGTTTAATCCTAAAAACTAAATACTACGAGAATGTAATCAAAATTACCAATGGCGTAGTATTAATTAATTTTTAATGTAATAATAATTGCTAATAATGTATTATTAATTACTAATAAGTAAGTGGGTGTAATTAAATATAAGATGATTTATTTTAGGACTAGGGACTAGAGACTGGGAATAAGATTTCACATTCGGGTCTTGGTCTTATAAATTATTTCGCCTACCTATTTAGTTAATAAAATAATGTGGAAGCAAGTATTAACCCTGTAAATATTCAGGATGAAGGATTCCTAAAGGATATAAATCATCCTTACGGGATGGCACACCGAGAAATTTTGATTTTGCTTGCCAATCAGAATTCTCTTCTGTAAGGTTATCGAGTTAGAAGTTAGGGGAATTCTTCAAGATAGATGAAAAAATTTTGGTACCAACATCAATCTTGGGCGCGAATCGTAATTCTGTTGCTGATTCTGATTAGTGTCATTATTAATGCCGTAGATGAAATTCAGCCCCGCATGGTGGAAGACGATGCCCGACACAATCTAGCCATGGCTTACAACAAATTTCAGTACGGTGTAATTTCTGATCTGAGAACTGATAGTCCCGAGATTGTTCCTACCTATCGCAGAGAACCATTATATTCCGTATTACTATCTGGAGTTCTAAGTGCGATCGCCGATCCCGAAACGACTACCCACGATTGTTTAACGGAACCTGAACCTGCCTGTGTCCCTCTTCAATTAAAGCTACAGTGGTTTAATCTGCTGCTACTACTCGCCCTTACTCTAGCTACTTTTTTAGCAGGAAGGGTAATTCTCGGGGATAATTTTGCCCCCTATCTGGCTAGTTTATTAGTGGGGTTGTCCCCAGGTTTAACTGATGCGGTGAATAACTTTTATACAGAATTAATCGCCGCCCTACCTTTATTGATTTTAAGCACCTGTCTCTATCTCACAGTAACCCGTAGAAAATGGCAACTATATGCGATCGCTGCGGGGGGAGCTTTTGCGGCTCTAATGCTGACTAAAGCAGTCTTCTTGTACTTTGGACTGTTCCTCTGTTTGGCTTTTATGATCCATAGTTGGCAAAAGCACTCTTGGCAACCTCTAAAAACCTTAGCAATTATCCTCATAGTGGCATATAGCATTACTGGCTTATGGATGACGCGCAATTATCTCAATTTTGGCGTGGCTAAAATTTCTGGAAGAGGAGGAGAAGTCTTGGCAATTCGCGCTAAATTTTCCGAAATGAGTTGGTCAGAATATCGCGCATCTTGGTTGGTGTTTACCCCTGGGTATGGCAAGCCACTCTTAAACAGTTTTTTCGAGCTTGAGGACTATACTAGGTTTGATCGGGGCAATCCAGAGGGTTTTTACCGTAGTACCAAAAATCGGATTGAGGAGATGCGTCAGGGAGATGCGATCGATAAAGTTTACCAGCAACAAGAGATTGATGATCGCTTAAAAGCAGAGTCGGTGCAGACAATTAAACAGAATTGGTTCAAGCATTTAGCCCTCAGTGCCACTTTTGCCTATCGGGGTTCCTTTGTGAGAATGGTTGCCGAAAATAGCTTAGTGCCGACGCGTCTAGTTTATTTTATTTCCCTTTTTACGGTACTGGGAATGGCATTAAGACATCAAGATCTGGGTTTGATTCTCTTTGCCTTGCCCGCATTATATAGCTATAGTATTCATGCCGTTGCTTCTCACTATATTTCCCGTTTTAGTGTGCCTCTAATTCCTTGTCTGGCGATCGCTTTTGCCTTGTTAATATTGCAGAAATTTAAAAAACCCCACCGTAATTGATGCCATCATTCAGAAAGGGTCAATTAACAGCTATTGAATTGAAGAAGTGGTTAGGGGAACGTGTTCTTCTGTTGAGAGCCTACTTTTAGCAGAAGCTGCCTTAACTAATCCTAAAAATAGTGGATGGGGATTATTGGGGCGAGAACGAAACTCAGGATGGAACTGAGTGGCGATAAAAAACGGATGATTTGGCATTTCAATTATTTCTACTAAACGGTCATCTGGGGAGGTGCCACTAATTTCATAGTCTGTTTCTAGAAGAAGACTACGATAGGCATTATTAAATTCATAGCGATGACGATGACGCTCATAAATCACCTCATTTTGATATAGAGAATAAGCTAAAGTATCGGGTTTTAGACGACAAGGATAAGTTCCCAAACGCATTGTCCCACCAAGATCGATTACGTCTTGTTGTTCTGGCAAAATATTGATCACTGGATTATCCGTTTCGGGATCAAATTCGGCACTATTAGCATTTTTCAGATTAGCAACATTCCGCGCCCATTCAATGGCACAGCATTGCATTCCCAAACACAGACCTAAAAAAGGAAGATTGTTAGTACGAGAGTACTTAATTGCTGCTACTTTGCCATCTACTCCCCGAACCCCAAATCCTCCAGGAACGATTACCCCACCAACATCATGGAGATATTTCTCTGCTCCATGAGCTTCAATATCTTCGGCACTCACCCAACGCAGATTTATCTCACAATCAGCGGAGATCGCTCCATGTCCTAGGGCTTCTACTACTGATAAATAAGCATCACTAAGCTGAATATATTTACCGACGATCGCAATTTCGATTTTGGTACGAGTCGAGTTCATTTTAATCACTAAATTGCGCCAATCTTTTAAATCGGGTTGACGCTGCTCTAGTTGTAATAATTCTAGGGTTCGTTGTGCTAATCCTTCTTGTTCTAGGATTAGGGGAACTTCGTAAATAGTGCTGGCATCAAGGGAGGTAACCACCGAATTAACCTCAACATCGCAAAATTCAGCGATTTTCTCTTTAATTCCAGGAAATAAAGGGCGATCGCTACGACAAACTAAGACATCGGGTTGAATTCCAATCGAACGCAATTCTTTAACTGAGTGTTGAGTGGGTTTCGTCTTCATTTCCCCTGCTGCGGTAATCCAGGGAATCAGGGTGACATGCATATAAATTACATTATTCCTGCCTACGTCCTTACGAAACTGACGAATCGCTTCCATAAAAGGCAGAGATTCAATATCGCCCACGGTACCACCAATCTCTGTTAGCACCACATCTGACCCCGTATTATTTGCCACACGGTGAATTCTCTCTTTAATTTCATTGGTAATGTGGGGAATTACCTGAACTGTCCCACCGTCATAGTCTCCTCGTCTTTCTTTGTTAATTACTGCTTGATAAATCGACCCCGTGGTTACACTATTGAGACGGGACATCGAAGTATCCGTAAAACGTTCGTAATGTCCTAAATCAAGGTCTGTTTCTGCACCATCATCAGTAACAAATACTTCTCCATGTTGGTAGGGACTCATGGTACCAGGGTCAACATTGATATAGGGATCTAGTTTTAAGATTGATACCGAATAGTTTCGTGATTTTAATAATCTACCTAAACTGGCTGCTACAATACCTTTCCCGATACTTGATACTACCCCGCCAGTAATAAACACGAATTTAGCCATAATAAATATTTCCTGATATTTTTTTCCTGGTAATGATTAATATTGTTTGCAGTTATTGTTTGCAGTTATTGTTTGCAGTCAGATACGGTAAGGTATCAAAAGATGGTGATGTTATGTTGCTCTCTAACTCATTGATCTTGATGTAGATAGATGCTAAGTATAGAAATAGGATAGTGATTGTATCTAATTTGATCTATATATTATGAGAAGATTATAACGCTACGAAGGTTAGGGTAAATGTTGTGTCTACAAACTAATAAGGTTACTGGAAACAGAACGCAAATACAAGTTTTTCAGATAATTACTTGTTAAACAGGTATTAAACAGGACTGATTCATTTTATTGCCAACGAGTAGCTAAATAATCTTTGATTTCAAAAAAGTCTTGCCAAGGAACGTAGGGCTTATTTTCTGTATCTAAATATTGCATCAGGCGATCGCGCGCAAAGACCAAATCGGCAGCGAGAGACATATTAATATCTGTTACAGAATCGCCAATCGCAATTTTCTCTTGAGCTTGATATTGTTCCATGACCCTTGTCTTAGCAATAAACTCCGTTTCGCTTTCGATCATCGAATAGGGGCGTAAAAATTCGGTGGTCGTGTCAACTTCTCCCGCATATATTGCGGTAACTTTCTCGGTTAACTGCTGGGACTCTAGTACTGCTTTGACCATAGCGGTTAAGCCCCCAGAAACCACCACAAAAGGAACTTCTACATCATTAAGAAAATCTATAAATTCTCTGAGTCCTGGTCGGATCGGCTGATGAGACATAAACTCAATAATTTCTGGATAATGAATAGCGGGAATAGATCCTAAAGTTTGGTGTATTCCTGCCTTCAGACTGATTTCCCGTCGAAAAATTACGGGTAACAGCCTGGCTGCTGCGTCAGGAGTGAACTTTTCTAACACACTAATAAAAGTATCTTGGGTGGTAATTGTGCCATCAAAATCGCAGAAAACAACTCTTGAAGAATTCATTATTATTAATAAAATGTAGGGAGAAAACTGGTTTATTGCTGACCCAGAAAACGCTATGATCGACCTAGACTAATCTATAATTGACCAGCTAATAATTAATTATCATGGGAGAATCAAAGCGCCGTAAGACAGCACTAGGAGAACAATATGGTCAGGATTCCGAGAGATTCATTTCTTGGATACCTATTACCAAAAATCAAGCCGAAAAATTCATTCAAATAACCACGAAAGGAGCGTGGATTGGCATCGGTGTCATGATTGCTGTCTGGTTGACTGTCAGATTTATTGGGCCAGCGTTTGGTTTTTGGGAAGTTTATTAAAGAAAATCGCCTGGCAGAACAAAAAAATTTAAAATAGATATACATATGCAGGTTAAGAGATGAGCGAACAAAATCCCTACGAACAACTTGGGGTCACAGAAAATTCTTCTTTTGAAGAAATACAGGCTGCCAAAAAAAGGCTTTATGAACAACATGGTAATGATAGTGCTGTGTTAGAGACAGTGGAAATCGCCTACGACTCAATCATTATGGATCGCTTGCGATTGCGTCAAGAGGGCAAAATTAAAGTTCCTGAAAAAATTCGTTTTCCCGATCGCAATATAGAGAAAAGTATTAAAGTTCCGCCTTTGGTCAATGAGCAGTCGGCGGTTTGGCTCCAAGAGCTGATTGATACTCCCTCTCAAGCGGATATCCTCTGGCCCTCGGGCATTTTCCTGACACTTGCGGCGATCGCTGTATTTTCTCAGAATACAGGAGGATCAATATTGCCTCTGTTAATGGCTTTGGGCTTTATTGCTAATATTTATTTCCTCAATCGCAAAGAAGGTCGTTCTGGGAGAGCATTTTTAATTAGCTTTATTGCTCTGTTTCTGGGCATTGCTCTGGGGACGGGGTTAGGTAATTTGCTTCTCGTTCAAGGGGGTATTACTGTCTTGGGTGGAGATCAATTTGCTTCAGCTTTAACTTTCTGTTTATTCTGGTTAGTAAGCTGTTTTTTCCGTTAATCTCAACCTTTACTGCGAAAGCAGTTTGTTGATCCTTCAACTCGCCTATCTCATCATGTTTTATTGAGTTACTTTTGCTAATTTAATATTAATACCACCCGTTTATAATGCTTAAAAAACTCCACTGTGTTCGGTGGAGTTTCTGTTGAAAAACTAGGTTTTAAGATA
>CALLPS010000206.1 GCA_938015355.1 uncultured Pleurocapsa sp. | reverse complement strand
CGCCAATAGGGAGCGAGACAGCAGTGCGCCGCCCCTGTTACAGGATCTTCATCAATCCCCAAGCCAGGAGCAAAAAATCGAGACACAAAATCGTATTCAGAGTTCTCTTCTGCTCTGCTGGTAACGATGACATTCGATATTGGTAGCTGCCTGAGTAAAGTAAAATTAGGCTGTAACTGTCGCACCTGCTCCGCTGAAGCGATCTCCACTAAATAGCCAAGAGAATTATACAAAACTGTTTTCAAGGGGACTCCTAAGGCATCCCCCAGCTTAGTAATGGGAGGAATATCTTGCGATCGATTAACGGGAAAATTCAACTCAATCCAATCATCTTGATACTTTGCCGTTAGCGTACCACTTTTGGTTTCAAACTGAATTTCCTGCCCCGTCGAAGCGTAACCCTCTGTCCATAAGACGTGGGCACTAGCTAAAGTTGCGTGACCACAAAGAGGAACTTCTGTGGTGGGGGTAAACCACCGTAAGCTATAACTCTGATCCTGTTTAATTAAAAATGCCGTTTCCGAAAGATTCATTTCCTGAGCAACTAACTGCATCCAGCGATCATCTTGAGGAGATGATAATACACATACCGCAGCTGGATTTCCGCCAAATACTTTATTACTGAAAGAATCAACTTGTATTATTGCTTGTTTCATAAATTGCCAATCTTAAATAAACTTGAATAAAAGATACAGAGAATCAAGGTAAATTTTATTGTAATTAAAGAAAAATAATATAGCTTTGCGCGGTGAAGACCTAAAGTCCATACAATAGTAGATAAAGAGTATTAAGACAATCAACTTATGAAGCCCAACAACCCATCCTACTTACTCTCATTTCTAGGATTGAGTATTGCTACCAGCCCATTTATCATTAGTATTCTGACATTATATTTACTCGTAGAATTTATGACTGAATTAGGTAAGGCTAGCGAAGAAATATTTCGTTCAGAACGGTTACCTATCCTCAATTTTCCTGATTTTGACCACAAATGACCATAATTTTATCTAACAGGCTTAAATATCTTCATAAGCTCTAGTTTACTCAGCCTTAAATACTAATATTTATCATTACTGAATTTACGATTTACATAAGTCAAGCAGAGGTTTTTTATGAGTTCGGTTGTTCAATCTTCGGTAGCAAATATGGAAGAAGGGAATGTGATTGCTATCTCCCAAGTATTGCTGCGCAAGCGACAAAAATTGGTCGAGGATCTTTGGGAGTCTGTCTTGCGTACTGAATGTGGTCAAGAAATGCTTGATCTGCTTCAGAAGATGCGTTCTCTTTCCTCGGCTGAAGGACAAGTAACTGACTCATTTCCTCAATCTTCTGTACCACAGCTAATCGAAAAGCTTAACCTTGACGATGCGATCCAGGGTGCGAGAGCATTTGCTCTTTATTTCCAACTAACTAATATCATCGAACAGCACTATGAATCTAGAGAGCAAAAATTAGCTCGACGGGTCACTCACACCACCCCTCTAGCGAGTCGTGACCATGCCGATACTAATGGTAATGGTTCAAAGTATTCTAACGGTGCTGTTAAGAACAGAAATAACTCCCTATCAGAAGAATTAACTGATGAGTGGATTGAACCCAGTATTTCCAGTAGCAACCAAGCAGGATTGCTTCATTGGCTATTTCCATATCTCAAAGAGATAAATATGCCGCCGTTGATGTTACAAAGATTGTTAGATCAACTAGACATCAGACTTGTATTTACGGCTCATCCAACAGAAATTGTGCGCCACACGATCCGTAAAAAACAGCGTCGTATATCCCATATCTTAGAACAGCTAGATATTGCCGAAGAGGCAATGATGGAGGTAGGATTACCAGAATCATGGGAAGCAAATGAGGCGATTAGTCAGCTTACGGAAGAGATTCGTCTCTGGTGGCGGACTGACGAGTTGCATCAGTTCAAACCGAAGGTTTTGGATGAGGTAGATTATTCTTTACACTATTTCCAGGAAGTTCTATTTGATGTAATTCCCCAGTTAGCTTCCCGTCTTAAACAATCTTTAGCCATCTCTTTTCCTGAGCTTGATGCTCCTACCCATAATTTCTGCTACTTTGGCTCTTGGGTCGGTTCAGATCGTGATGGCAATCCTTTTGTTACCCCCCAAGTAACCTGGGAAACCGCTTGTTATCAAAGAAAAATTGTCATTGAAAAGTATCTTGATTCGATCGAGCAACTGCGAGAGCTATTGAGTCTTTCCCTCCACTGGAGTAATGTCAGACAAGAACTACTCGACTCCTTAGAACAAGACCAGCAGCAAATGCCTGGCATTTATCAAGAATTATCCCTGCGTTATCGTCAAGAACCCTATCGTCTTAAACTGGCATATATTGCTCAACGGCTAAAAAATACTTTAGAACGGAATCGAGCCTTATCTTCCGCGGCGGGACGACAAGCAATTTCAGAAATTAATACTGACAATATTTATGCTGCTGGACATGAGTTTGTCGCTGAATTAAAACTGATGCAAAATAGTTTAGCTGCTTCGAGTTTACAATGTCGTGAATTAGACAATTTAATTACTCAAGCAGAAGTTTTTGGCTTTAGTTTAGTCGAGTTAGATTTCCGTCAAGATTCCTCTCGACATAGTGATGCGATCGCCGATATTACTGCCTATCTTCAACTTCTGCCCCAGCCTTATGATGAACTTTCTGAAGCAGAGAAAACTGCCTGGCTAATTCAGGAATTAAAAACCCGCCGTCCCCTAATTCCTGCGGAGATGCCTTTTGACGATAATACCTGTGAAACTATTGAGACTTTTAGAATGTTGCGCCTGTTGCAACAAGAGTTTGGGCGTAAAATCTGCCAGACTTATATTATCAGCATGACTAACTTTGTCAGTGATGTTTTAGAGGTACTGTTACTGGCTCAAGAGGCAGGACTATACGACCCGGCTTCTTGCCATACTTCGATCAGAGTTGTCCCTCTATTTGAAACGGTTGAAGATTTAAAACGTGCTCCAGCGGTAATGCGGGAATTGTTTGAATTACCCCTCTATCGAGCCGCTTTAGCCGGGGGCTATCAGCATGTAGCAGCTCAAAAAAATGCGATCGCCAATGCTAGCTTGGCTCCTCTTCAGCCTAATGACTTGCAAGAAGTAATGCTGGGTTATTCTGACAGTAACAAAGACTCTGGTTTCTTAAGTAGCAACTGGGAAATCCACAAAGCTCAAAGAGCATTACAAAAAGTAGCGTCAGAATTTGGCATTTCTCTCCGAATTTTCCATGGTCGTGGTGGTTCAGTAGGACGGGGTGGCGGGCCAGCCTATTCAGCGATTTTAGCCCAGCCAACAGATACTATTAAGGGCAGGATTAAAATTACCGAGCAAGGCGAAGTACTAGCTTCTAAATACTCCTTGCCAGAGCTAGCTTTATATCATCTGGAAACAATGACTACCGCAGTAATTCAGTCTAGTTTATTAGGTAGTGGATTTGATCGGGTTGAACCTTGGAATCAAATTATGGAAGAGTTGTCTGCGCGATCGCGTACTGTATATCGGTCTTTGATCTATGAACAGGAAGATTTTGTTGATTTTTTCCATTCAGTCACCCCCGTAGATGTTATCAGTCAGTTACAAATTGGCTCCCGTCCCTCAAAGCGTCCTGGCAAAGGAAATACTAACAAGAAAAAAGACATGAGCAGTCTGCGGGCAATTCCCTGGGTGTTTAGCTGGACTCAAAGTCGTTTTTTACTCCCTGCCTGGTATGGTGTTGGCTCTGCCTTGCAAGGCTTTTTAGAGCAAGAACCCGAGAAAAATCTTGATCTGCTGCAATACTTTTACGTTAAATGGCCCTTCTTTAGAGTAGTAATTTCTAAGGTGGAAATGACTCTGGCAAAGGTAGACTTACAGATTGCCGAGCATTATGTTAAAGAATTGTCTCGACCAGAGGATCTCGAACGGTTTCAAAAATTATTTGCTCAGATATCTGAAGAATATAATCTGACTAAAGCTCTGATTCTTCAAATTAATGGACAAAAGAAACTATTAGATGGCGATCCTGAACTACAGCGCTCAGTACAATTGCGTAACGGGACTATTATTCCCTTAGGATTCCTACAAGTAGCCCTAATTAAACGTCTACGCCAACATGATAAGTCTCAGACCATACACTTCCGCTTTAGCAAGGAAGAGCTATTGCGAGGTGCCATGTTAACTATTAACGGTATTGCTGCGGGAATGAGAAATACGGGCTGATTTAGTAGATGGAACGTGAGTTCGAGGAGGTTAAAAGATAGCTGGAGGCAAAGCAGGTCAAGGTCAATTCGATCAAGCCAACTAGCTAACTAGACACATATAGTTTAAGGACATAATGATAACTCCGAGTCTCGAACTCACAATATTTAAGAACAATATTTAAGGAAAGATGCTACCAGTTTTCGAGAAGCTTATCTAATTTTCCTTGTACTTGATTAAGATAAGTATCCGTCTTATCTACGAGATAATGTAGTTTTGATTGACTCGCATCATCAATTGCCATAGATGCTTGATCTAAAGGAAACTGTAAACGGAGAAAGCGGTTTTCGCGATCGCTTGCAGTTCCACCCATAATTTGCTCCGTAATATATCGATTAATGTCTGGTGGTGCATCCATAAATACATCTGCAATTCTGAGTCCCCATTGGACTAGTCCCCATCCTCGTACCTGTTCCCAAGGAATTGGAGTTGCTGGATCTCCAGTACCGATAGATAAGATCTTAATTTGCTCGATAACATCTCCCACAGATTCACTGCTAGATTCTCTTAATAGCTTAATTCCCTCGGCTAAAGCACAAGCGGCAGGATTATTGGCACAAACTCCCCCATCAATCAATGAATATTCTTTCTCGTCCTGTTGAATCTGATGCGCTGGAAAATAGGTTGGTGCCGAAGAGGAACTCAGACATACTTCCCAAAGAGGAAGTTTAGCAAACCATCGATCATGAGCCCAACTTTTGAAGACGACTGGGTTGCGGGAAATCGTATCATAGGCAGGAACTAACAATTTGACTGACTTCATCATCTCTTCAGGATTAGGTGTGAGATCAGCTAGTTTTGTATCTTCAAAATGTTTCTGAAGAACTGACATTAGCCCTTGGTCGGAAAATTTAGGGGCAGATAAACCATATTTTAAAATTAATGGCAGTCTTTGAGTCGATATCAGAGATGAATAGGGAAAAATTTTCAGCCCATCTTCTGAATAGATATCGAATATTTCTTCAGCTGTTTTACCAATACACAATGCAGCCGCCACGATCGATCCTGTTGAAGTACCAGCAATCAAATCGAAGTGATCTTTCAAGGGAGAGCCCAGTTGTTCTTCAACTTTTTGGAGCATTCTGGCAGTCATGATTCCTCGGATGCCACCACCATCCAGGCTAAGAATACGGAAAGTCATATAGTTTTTCTCTTTGATATAGATGAGTTTAGATCAATTATCATCTGATTTGGCTCTAAACTATCACTTTTGTGTTTAAAGTTTAGAGTATTGCCAGTATAAGAAAGCCAGACTAATAAATAACGTAGTAGTCAGATAATTAAAGTCTTTGGCATTCTTTGGTATCTAAAAACATGAGTTCGACGAGTGAAAATTTACTATTTATAAACTAGTAGAGTGAATTGAAAACAGCTACCAGATTCAGGAGAACTATCAACCCAAATTTGACCATAATGGGCAGAAACTATCTGAAAACAAGTAGCCAATCCTAATCCATAACCTTCTTGTGAGCGATCGCGCTGGAGACGAAAGCTATCTTCAAAAATACGCTCTCTTTTTTCCCTAGGAATTCCTGGACCAGTGTCGCTCACACTTACCTGAACCTTTTGGTTCGTACGATGCAGGACTGATAGAGTTATTTTCCCCTGCTTTGGAGTATATTTAATGGCGTTATCCAACAAATTACCCATCAATTGACGAATTAGTTCCTCGTCCGCATAAACTTGAGGAATATCTTGAGGAATATCAATTACCATATTCATCAATTTCCGCTTCAGTCTGACATCAAATTGACTGATCACTTCTTGGCATAATACTTGCAGATTTAACGCCTTGGGTTTAACTGCCAGCCTAGCATTCGCACTTTGAGAATTGTGTAATAACTCCCCGATCATCCTATCCATGATGCTGAACTGATTTTTGGCTTGAAGAAACAGCTTTTGCTTGAGAGCGATCAGCTTGCTTGCTTCCAACTCCTCATTTTTCTCAGATAGCTCTACAGTTTCTACTGCCATTGAAGCTGCTGTTAATGGAGTCCGCAGATCATGAGCTAACATCGCCAGAATTTTGTCTTTAAAGCTTAATTGTGCCTCCAGTTCTTCTTTTTCTTGCTGTAGTCTAAATATTTCGTCAGATAATTCAATATCTTTTCGAGAATAATCGTCTTTAGCTGTGTTTGTAGAACCTGACTCCTCGGCAATACTAGATCCATCACTATCAATATTGGGGTAAAGACTTGCCGCTTTCCACTGAGGCCACCACTTCTCTAATTGCTTTAATAAATCACTCCCCGCTAAGGTCTGTCTTGGTGTTGGAGCCATTTTTACCAAAGCAGGGGTAGCAACCAACTTGAGAAACTCAACAAGATGAGGTTGTTTCTCAATTTCGACTATGTCGAGTTTAAAGGAATGCTCAGAGTGCAAACTCTGTAAATAAGACTGGATGTCCCGAACCTGCTCATCTGATGAAGAGCGCTGATCGACAAATAATAACAGTTGAAGCAACGATTTCTCCGTATTACTTTGGTCGTAATCGGGGTATTGCTGATTGGATTGCAACACTATAACTAAATAAACCCAATTAGTAAGCTCAAGTTGCCTTAACCTTTAAATATAACCTAAATGAGAATGGTATAAACCGCAATTTAGACTTTCTGGTGCTATAGGTCGAAGCTCTCCAAGTTTATTTGAAAGCAGCTTTCAGCCAGTAACTACAGCTATTCAACAGGTTTTATCTGCAACTTAAACTTTCTCAGAATACACTATTAAGATATCATAAAATTTACCCAGATTGCCTCAGTTTCCTAATTTAAGTTAACGTTTTTCCGCCGTGAGACGGCGATATAACGTTGACAAGGAGCTGTCATCTGATTCATCGGTCACAGATTATCTGGAGCTCGCTTAACGGGATTCCAAACCTTGTCTTGATTACATTTTGCCCTCGAATGGGGGAATCTTTCAGGAAAAGCCTTTGTTTCGGGCATATGCTGTGACCGTTGATCAATATTCTAAGGAAATCCTAGTATTTCGCCACTAGAATTTGTTTCAGGTGCTTGAAAGCTCCTTTTCCTTCTGCCGTCACAAAAATGTTTAGAGATATTACATCATCATGGCTCTTGGTTATCTTGCCCTTGTCTTACACGCTCACCTCCCTTTTGTCCGACATCCAGAGAGCGATTTCGTTTTAGAAGAAGAATGGCTGTTTGAAGCCATAACTGAAACCTATGTCCCCTTACTTCAAGTTTTTGAAAATTTGAAGCGAGACGGGGTAGATTTCAAAATGACGATGAGTATGACACCTCCTTTGGTGTCAATGTTACGCGATGAACTATTGCAAGATCGTTATGATGCCCATTTAGCTCAAATGGAAGAGTTAATTGCCAAAGAGATTGATCGACATCAGCATAATGGTCATATGCTCTACTTGGCAGAATATTACGCTAACTCTTTTAGTCAAATTAGAAAAACTTGGGAGAGTTATAATCGTGACCTAATTATTGCTTTCAAACAATTTCTTGATAGTGGAAACCTCGATATTATTACCTGTGGAGCAACTCATGGTTATCTTCCGTTGATGAAGATGTATCCTGAAGCAGTTTGGTCTCAAGTCAAAGTAGCTTGTGAACACTATGAAGAAAACTTTGGTCGTCCCCCAAAAGGAATTTGGCTACCAGAATGTGCTTACTATGAAGGTTTAGAAAGAATGCTCGCCGATGCTGGCTTGCGTTATTTTCTCACTGATGGACATGGTATTCTCTATGCTCGTCCTCGTCCCCGTCATGGTTCCTATGCTCCAATCTTTACGGAAACAGGAGTAGCGGCTTTTGGTCGAGATCATGAATCTTCTCAGCAAGTTTGGTCTTCTAAAGTTGGCTATCCTGGAGCAGTAGAATATCGTGAATTTTATAAGGATTTAGGGTGGGAAGCTGAATATGAATATATTAAGCCCTACATCATGCCCAATGGTCAGCGTAAAAATACTGGCATTAAATATCATAAAATTACTAGTCGTGATGGCGGATTAACCGAGAAAGGTTTATATGATCCCTATTGGGCGAGAGAAAAAGCTGCTGAACATGCTGGCAACTTTATGTATAATCGGGAACGACAGATCCAGAATCTTAATGGCATGTTGCAACGTCCGCCGATTGTGGTTTCTCCCTACGATGCTGAGTTGTTTGGTCACTGGTGGTATGAAGGACCTCAATTTATTGATTTTCTGTTCCGCAAAAGTTGGTACGATCAAAATACTTACGATATGACTCACTTGTCGGAATATTTACAACAACAGCCGAACCAGCAAGTATGCCGTCCATCTCAATCTAGTTGGGGGTATAAGGGATTTCATGAGTATTGGTTAAATGAGACTAATGCTTGGATTTATCCTCATTTACACAAAGCAGCCGAAAGGATGATTAAACTAGCAAATCGTGAACCTGCTGATGAACTAGAATGGCGGGCATTGAATCAGGCTGCTCGGGAATTATTATTGGCTCAGTCTTCAGATTGGGCGTTTATTATGCGTACAGGTACCATGGTTCCCTATGCTATTCGCAGAACCAGATCCCATTTACTACGCTTTAATAAAATTTATGAGGATCTCTTAATTGGCAAGGTAGATTCGGGATGGCTTGAAAAAGTGGAAGCGATCGATAATATCTTCCCCAATATTAATTATCGTACCTATAAAACGGCTTAGTAGAAAGGATTAAAAAAGTCACTGAATTAATCGCTGTTATACTTTTTAGTCCATAAATATATTCTCCTATAGAACCCATTTTTTAATAGCCTCAAAATAGTTTTAATATCCTCTCT
>CALLPS010000205.1 GCA_938015355.1 uncultured Pleurocapsa sp. | reverse complement strand
GGCGTTGGTGAATCAAAGTATGATTTCATAATTTTGTTTTATTCAACTAAATTTAAAATGCTTAGAGCTTAAAGCTTGGAGCTTAAAGCTACGAAAAGAAACATTATATACGTCATACATAAAATCACCAACGCCAAAATAGTTATAGGCTGTTTTCATGCTAAATCAAACAGCAAGATTTCTGTATTGTCAGCAGTAGCCGCAAGTTCGAGATCTTCTTCTAGAGTAATTGCGGCACCATCACCAGTATTTACAGTTTGACCATTAACTTCTATCTCACCTCTAGCTACTTGCAGCCACAATTTCCTATTTTTGTCGATGTTATAGTTAATGCGATCGCCTTTACTCAAAACAGCTACATAAAGACTGGCATCTTGATGAATTGTCACTGAATTATCTTTTCCATCAGCAGAAGCAACTAATTTTAGTTTTCCTTGTCTTTCTTCCAGTGGAAAGTGTTTTTGCTCGTAATCTGGCACAATTCCTAATGTATCTGGCATAATCCAAATTTGCAGGAAGTGAACCAAATCGCTTTTGGAACGATTAAACTCGCTGTGGGCAATTCCTGTCCCCGCAGACATCCGTTGTATATCCCCAGGACGAATTGCCGAACCATTGCCCATACTATCTTTATGTTCCAATTCTCCTTCTAAAACATAGGAAATGATTTCCATGTCTCTGTGACTATGAGTACCAAAACCTTTATCTGGTTGAACTCTATCCTCATTAATGACTCGCAAGTTAGCAAATCCCATGTGATTGGGATCGTAATAGCTGCCAAAAGAAAAAGTATGTTTGCTATCAAGCCAACCAAAATTGGCATTACCTCTTTCTTGGGCTGGACGAATAGTAATCATAGTTTTATCTCCTTGTTAAGAATTATTTTGTTCTTAGCTATATTATGAATTAGTTAATATAAAAAGACAATATAGTATTTTATAGACATATTGTCTTTAATTTAGATACAAACATGGATAAATTTGAAAGTATCAAAGCTTTCACTGCAGTGGTTGAAGAAGGTGGCTTTGCTGCTGCTGCAAGAAAATTACAGCTATCTCGCTCGGCGGTGAATAAGTTTGTGATTAATCTGGAAAATCATTTGGGGGTACAGTTGTTTTACCGTACAACTCGCAAAGTTACCCCGACAGATAACGGTCGAGCTTTTTATGATCGCTGTATGAATATTCTCAGTAGTTTAGAAGAAGCAGAATTAGCGGTATCCCAACAAAGTCAACAACCAACAGGAATGCTCAAGATAAACGCACCGATGTCTTTTGGGATTTCCTTTTTAGGTTCAAAAATAGCTGAGTTTATGACTCTTTACCCAGAGATTGAAATTCAATTAACTTTAGAAGATCGTTTTGTTGACCCCATTAGTGAAGGTTATGATCTGACCATTCGGATTGGTTCAGAACCCCAGTCTCCTAACTTAATAGTTAGTCATATTAAAACATTTCATCGTATTATTTGCGCTGCACCAAGTTATCTGAAAGCGAGAGGAATTCCCCAAAACGCCATTGAATTAAAACACCATGATTGTTTGCATTATGGTTATCTCTCTACGGGCTGTAAGTGGTTACTGATTAAAGAAGGAGAAGAGTACAGAGTAAATATTAAAAGAATTTTTTGTTCTAATAATGGAGAAGTTTTAAGAGACGCTGCGGTAAAAGGCTTGGGAATTGTAATGCTGCCCGACTTTATTCTTCAATCAGCATTTGAGCGAGGAGAGCTACAGGTTATCTTGCCTGACTATCAAGGAGTAGATTTAAGTTTATGTGTAATTTATCCTCTAAATCGCCATCTTTCTTCTAAAGTTCAGTTATTTACTCAGTTTCTCCAAGAATGTTTGACAAATAAGAATTCAAAGTAAGAATTTAAGAATTGCTGACTATAATGCACTGGGGTTTAACTATTGAGCATTATGTCTAGTAATTCTATTACAATTATCGAACAAGCTATCGCTAAGTTACGTCAGCTAGTTCAACTAGAGATACAGTATAGTTGGCATGATGTCGACGGATTGAAGATAGTTGATTTCGGCAGTAATTTAGCCAAGGTCAATCTACTAGAATGCCAAGCCGCCATCGTCAATGAAAAAGGCTATCTTGTTTTTCCTAGAGGGAAACAGGTAAAGTGGTTGGCACAGAAAATTACTATCCCCCAGACATTACAGGGTTATCCTTTATCGGGATTAAGTTTACGCTTGGTCTTAACTTGGTGGGCAGAAGATGCTCAAATATTTATTAACGGAGAGTTAGTACAGCAGGGAGATCTATTTGATTCTTCAGCGCGAGTAATGATTACCAAAGATGCTCAACCTGGACAAGAATATTTAGTTACTATGCGCCTTGTTAGTCCTCATCATGACATTGGAGCGTTGATGCGATCGCATTTGATTTACGAAAAGTCAGATATTTCTCATCAGATCGATCCTGGCTTGGTAGCGGATGAGCTTGCTATTTTAGTTAAATATAGTTCTCAGTTTGCACCCCAACACCTGGACATATTGGCAGGTGAATTAGATAAATTTAATTGGAGCAATCTGGAAAATGCTCACAAGTTCGGAGACGATTTGGCTCAATTGCGATGGAGTCTATTACCTCTGGCTAAAGATATTAAACAGCGTTGCTTTCATTTACTCGGTCACGCGCATTTGGATATGGCTTGGTTATGGACAACTGACGAAACTTATGAGGTAGCCGAACGTACTTTTAAGTCTGTCCTCAATTTACAGCAAGATTTTCCCTCCTTAACTTTTGGTCATACAAGCCCCGCGCTGTATCAGTGGCTCGAAAATAATCGTCCTGAGTTGTTTGAGCAAATTCAGCATGCAGTCAAGTCAAACAAGTGGGAACTACTGGGAGGAATGTGGATTGAACCAGAAACTAATCTGGTTACTGGGGAATCGTTGATACGACAATTACTCTATGGACAACAATACTATCGGGAGAAGTTTGGCAAAATTAGCCAGGTTGCTTGGCTACCTGATAGCTTTGGTTTTACTTGGCAACTTCCCCAAATTATGCAGCAATGCGGGATTGAATATTTTGTTACGGGTAAGCTGCATTGGAATGATACTACTCAGTTTCCTCATGGTTGTTTTTGGTGGGAGTCTCCAGATGGGACACAATTACTAACGTTGATGTCTCCCCCCAACATTGCAGGAGTTATGGATACTAATCCAATTACTATGACTGATTATGCCCTCGATTGGGAAAACCAAACTGGGTTTCAGGACATTTTTTGGCTACCAGGAGTAGGTGATCATGGTGGTGGACCAACAAGAGATATGTTAGAAGTGGCAGATAAATGGAATAACTCCCCTTTCTTTCCCGAAATTAGGTTTTCTACTGCTGTTAGTTACCTAGAGAAGCTTACTGAGTCTTCTCGTCTTCCCATCCCTCAAAGATCTCCACAAGTTCTTTCTCTCCAGTCTTCACTTCCTGTCTGGCAAGATGAACTATATTTTGAGTTTCATCGAGGTTGTTATACCGTTCACGCAGATCAGAAAAAATATAATCGCTACTGTGAAAGATTGCTTTATCAGGCGGAGTTGTGGTCAACTTTAGCAACCCTAGTTTGTCGGGAGAATTTCGATAGTCAGCCATTATTTTCTAGTACTAAGACAATAGTTGAAAAAGAAGATATTAGTTTGAAATTATCTTTTAGTTCTGAGCAACAGCATCAATATCAAGGGGAAGATACATCTAAACAAGTCTTTTCTACTTTAACTATTGGGCAGATCGATTCTCAACAACTAATCGAAATTGCTTGGAAGAAAATATTATTTAATCAGTTTCATGACATTTTGCCTGGAACATCTATCCCAGAAGTTTTTACCGAAGCTAATCAAGACTGGGAAGCGGCAATTGCCATTGGAGAAAATCTATTACAAACTGCATTAAAAGCGATCGCTCTAAATATTAAACTACCTAACCCACCATCATCTAATGGGACACCGTTAGTTGTCTTTAATTCTCTTAACTGGCAGCGATCAGAAATAGTAACTATTGAAAACAAAAAATTTGCTGTGGATCATCTAGTTTTCTGGGTATGTGATGCTCAAGGACAAAGAATACCTACGAGTAGTGATCAAGCAGGAAAAATCAGCTTTTTCGCCCAGGATATCCCAGGGATAGGTTATAGTCTCTATTATTTATGTCAAGAAGAAGTAACCATAGCTCAAACCTATACTATAAACTCAGGTATTAATTACCAATTAGAAAACACTTATTTAAAAGTAATTGTTAATCCTGAAACTGGAAATTTAGATAGTATCTTTGATAAAATATCCCCTAGAGAAATCCTGAATTCAGCAGCAAATAAGCTTGTAGCCTATGAAGATCAGGGACAATATTGGGATGCTTGGAATATCGATCCAGAGTACGAAAGCAAACAATTACCTGAAACAGAATTAGCATCAATTGAATGGCTAGAAAATAGTAAAACCAAACAAATAATTAGAGTAATTAAAAGACTAAATCAATCCCAATTTATCCAGGACTATATATTAGAATATGATTCCCCTATTTTAAAAATAGCTAATACAGTTGATTGGCAAGAAACTCACGTAATGGTTAAAGCTGTATTTCCTTTAAATATACATAGTGACCATGTTACCTACGAAATTCCCTGTGGAACAATCAAACGAACCACTAAACCCAAGACAGCAGCAGAAAAAGCTCAGTGGGAAGTATCAGCCTTAAATTGGGCAGATATAACGGATAATGAGGGAAGATACGGAGTTAGTCTAATCAATGACTGCAAGTATGGTTATGATGCTAAACCAGATCAGTTACGCTTAACTCTATTACGTTCTTCCACCTGGCCAGATTCCCCAAGCGATCAAGGAATTCATCATTTTATCTACGGGGTATATCCTCATCAACATAGCTGGAAAGAAGCCAAAACGGTTCAAAGAGGCTATGAATTAAATACACCGTTGCAAACAGTGATGCTAAATCAGCATCAGCAGAATAATCAAGGCTCTAATCAATTGTTAACCAAGAGTGAATTTCTCAGCTTATCAGCAGACAATTTAGTTTTGATGGCATTTAAACTATCTAATAATAACCAAGACATAATTATGCGTTGCTATGAAACTCATGGATTAGAAGCAAAGATTAAGCTTAAAAGTTATTTGAATTTCGAGTTTCATACTTTACTAGATTGTTTAGAACAAGAAAATACTAGTGACGAACAATTCAATCAAATCAAACCTCATAAAATTGCAACTTTTAGATTAAATAAAAAGACTGTTTAGCAATTATAAGCTATGTCAATCATGATGAATTCTGCTGCGACGTAAGCGATTTAAAATACGGTTAGCCAAGATTGACCCTGTAACTGGCTTACAAATATAATCATCAGCACCATGGGCAAAAGCCTGATACTGGGTTTTTTCATCTTGATGTACGGTTAAAAATAAAATTGGCAGTTGTTGCCAACGGAGATCGCTTCTTAAGAGCTGGCATAGTTCAATCCCATTAATATCAGGCATTTCAATATCTAACACCAATAAATCTGGTTCAATATCTTCTAGGACATCCCAAAAGAGTTTTGGCTCATTAAGGGTTGTTAGCTCGAAACCCCAAGGCTGGAGAGTTAATTCTAATGATAATAATATTTGCGGATCGTCATCGAGAATTAGAATTTTAGCCTCTTCTCCCATACTTTGGATTAGTTCCACTATAGAATCGATCGCTGCTTTTGGTTCTATCGGATGTTGCAGAGTTAAATTAACTCCTTTGCGAACTATCTCTAGGCGGTCTAATAACTGGGCAGATTCGGCGATCGCAATCATTAGTAGTTGAGGCTTAAGTTGATGTAGCTCCTCTAGAAAGATTAAATCTTCCCCATCGGGAAAACTTATGGCGTGCAGTACTACTGCGATCGATTCTTGGGCGATGATGGTTCTGGCTTGCTCTAGATTCGATGCTGTAAAAGTTTTGATCTTGCTTTTGTGGGCTTCGGTAACTAACCTCTGGCTAAATTCGGAGTCAGAGTCAATGATCAACAGGGAAATATCATGAGTCAGGGCATCTCTAACTTTCTGTTCAAAAGGTTGGTGTTGTAATTCAGTATGGAGAGCCGAAATTAATTCTGTTACTTGTTTAATATTAACCTGTGCGATCGCAGGACTACTTAATAATTGCTCAAGCTGTTTGGCAATTCTTGATCCTTCAGGAAATCCAAAACAGCCTAAGGAACCTGCTAGTTTATGAGCTGAATCTTGAGCTTGAACATGTATTTTGGAAGGGACTTCTACCTGTTCTATTAGCAATGATACCGCTAGATTTTCCAAATCAGCTAATCTTTGTAATGCCAAATCTTTAAACTTTGTCCAGGTTTGAGTGATTATTTCTCCTCTTACTTTGGTTTTATTTTTTTGAACATTAGCAGTTGACATCTCCTCGCTATTCTTCTGTGAATCATCATCAGATTTAAGACGATAACCGACACCATAGACAGTTTTAATCGTATCTTTTGCCATGCCCACTGCTTTGAGCTTTTGACGCAAGCCTTTAATATGAGTTCTGACTGCTTCTTCCCCAGGAGGATCCTCCCCTGCCCAGAGATTATTAATAATTGCTCCTGGACTAAATACTTGTTGGGGATGGCGCATAAACAGTTCAATCATGCCATATTCTTTAGGGGTAAGAGGCAACAACTGATCTTGATAATGAACCTCATGAATTTTTGGATCGAGACTCAAGTTTCTCCACTTTAATATGGGAGAGGAGACACTAATTTCTCGTCTAAGCAAAGCACGAATCCTTGCGGTCAGTTCGTCAAAATTGAAGGGTTTGACGACATAATCATCCGCTCCAGAATCCAATGCTAATACTTTATCACTATGGCGATCTCGGGCGGTCAACAGCATAATCGGCATGGTGTAGCCTGCCGCTCTAATTTGCTGACATAAGAGAACTCCTTCAATATCAGGCAAGATCCAGTCTAGAACGATCAAATCGAATTCAAATAGCAAAATGAATTCCCAGCCCATTTCACCAGTGTTGGCAATATCTACAGCGTAGTGCTGCCCAATTAATGTACTTGCCAGAACTTCCATTAATTGTTCGTCGTCATCTATAAGTAAAATTCTCACTCTTCTGACTTACTACTTTGCTGATTTATTACTTTCAATTAACATGATACAACTATTGACTAGACAATCCAGAAGTGCCTATTCTCTAAGTCCGTAAATCTCAACCCTGATAATTAAGCTTAAGGTAGATCAGGAGATCGGCAACAAATATTATTGTTATACTTCCCTATTTTTCATGTCATGATCTTCAAACAATTGTTAAACTATGTAAGAATTCTGACAGACATCTTTTCAAGCTATAGGTGAATATGTAAGAAAGTATCAAATAAACCTAGCTGTTATATTTAGTTACGATAAAAATTAGAATTGAATTTATGAGAATTAGGTTTAGTTGTATTCTGAGTATTTTTTTACATGTTTTTTTACAAAATCTATCTAACTATGGAGTAATAGCAACATGAATTATCGTCAACTTTTTTCGATAATACGATTGCCGTTCAAGCCCGACCACAGAACTCAACCAGAACTACCCTGGTGGGTCAAGATCGCAACTGTTACACCAGAATGTACTTATTATTTTGGTCCCTTCGATAGCCAATCAGAAGCAATAGCATCTCAGTCTGGCTATATGGAAGATTTAGCAGCAGAAAAAGCCAAAGGAATTAGTATTGAGATTAAACAAGATCGCCCTCAATTATTAACCATTTCTGACTAGAGAATTATTTTAGAATAATTTTTCAATTAATAGGATTCTGCTAGATCTTTATGAGTTTCTTGGTCAAGTAAATCGCATACCTGCTGATCTGTTACTTGACTAAAATCTTCATACCAGAATCCGACTGCGCTCAAAGACTTAGGTATAACTAGACTAGTTACATTATCTACCAAGGTTTCAAATTGCTGGAGCGTTTTTTTGGTTGCCACGGGAATGGCAATGATAATTTTTTGGGGCTGGTACTGCTGCAAGGCATTTATGGCAGCGTACATAGTTAAACCAGTGGCAATACCATCATCAACTACAATCACTAGACTTCCCTTGATTTTGAGCAATGGACGACAATGCCGATAACAAGAATTACGCCATCTTAATTCTGTTTTAATTCTAGCAGCGATCGCGCTTATCTGTTCTTGAGCTACACCGTAGGTTTTGATTATATTTTGATCAATAACAGTAATGCTGTCACCATTGTCTTGGATTACAGGATCTTCAGCAATTGCCCCCATGGCAACTTCTGGATAGTCAGGAAGACCTAATTTCTTGACTAAACAGACATCTAAAGGAAGGTTTAATTTTTTAGCTATTTCATAAGCCACAACTACACCCCCACGAGGTAGACCTAAAACTATTGCCTGGGGATGGTTGACATACGCGGTCAATTTCTGGGCTAATTTCCTTCCTGCTGCTTGCCTATTAGGAAACACTGCATTCATCGTCTCTATTCACCTCATCTATGATAATCACGATAGGTTCTAAGTTTGAGGAAGTTGTGAAGGGAAAAAATACTGACGATCTTGGATCATCAAATCGAATTAAAATACATTTCAATAAATGTTGAGTCAAGGAATAGACACGACTTGGCAAAATTCAGCTATTTTGACGATTCATCAAGAGAAAACTCCCTTATCCGTCTGTAAAGGAATAAATACTACTAAAGCTTTTGAGGTGGAATGAAAGACGATCACTCACGTTACCTATAGACGGAATTATAGGAAGTTCGGGGGCATAAATAATTTCCTATAACAATAATCGTGTTGGTAAAATGCGAGCATAGTTCGACCCGAAAAGCTTCAGACACTTCTGGCGCATCATCCCAATCTGCTTCACACAGATGAATATAGGTTACGCCAAGTTCTTTTAACTATTGGGTTGCTACAATAATGGTTTCTAGTATTTCAGGATCGCCCATATCTTTAAAGGTAATAAACGAGAAGTGACACCAGAGAAGAATACCAATATATTTATCTCCGACATTGAGCAATTAAGCAATTTAGAAATCAAGAAAAAGTATTTAAACCGTTGTGAATGGACAGAGACAATTATTATTGCTTTGTCTCAAATACAAGAAGAATGGCAAGGAATAAGAATAATTAAATTGGCTTTAGAAGTCGATTTAATTTTAGGTGCGATTTTAGTTGGAGCTTTACAGGAAAGTTTTCAACAAAAAGCTATTAAGTTAATGACTAATTTAAATCTTAATGAGACAGTGCTTATTGAGTTATTAACGAAAACACAATCAAAATATGCGATTGTACCTTTACAGGAAATTCTAAACAATTTAATCAATTGTTCTCAAACTGATTTTTATCGTGGCTATAAAATATCTAATATTCTAACTGCTATCTCAGTAATTTCTTTAGAAGATTTCTCTGCAATTATTGTACAACTATTACAAGACAAAGATTTTTACAGTCTCGATATCGATCTAGATTTATTCAATGATTACGATTGGGAGTCATTGAATTTTTCTTCAGATGATTTAATGCAAATTAAAAAAGTCTCAAAGCATTATATTGATAATCCAGATATGGGTATTCGTACTCTAGCTTTTGAATACTTAGTTAGATTGAAAGATACTTGGGCTATTACAGAGTTGCAAAATGATTACCATCGTAAAGATTATATTTATTTGAAAAAATGGAACATAATTGACATTTTTAGCAATATTAACGATAAATCATTGATAAAATATCTAATTTATGGCTTATTTGAAGATGATCGCGGTTGTCGTTCCCAAGCTGTTGAAGGATTAATAAGAAAAGATAATATAGCAGAAGATTTAGCAATTGACATCTTGCTTCATGGTTTATGTCAAAAAATAGAAAATGAATGCGATCGCTCTATTTTAAATACACATATTGGAGAAGCTTTAAATAAAATATCGCCTGATAAATCCCTAAAAAAAATAGCATTAATGGCTCAATGTGACGATGCTTATGTTAGGAGTAATGTGATTAAAGCTTTAGTAAGATTTCATCATAAACAGGTTTTGCAGATAGTAATAAAGGCTTTAGATGATATCTCAGATGAGGTGATCGTAGAAGCATTAAGAAGTTTGTATGCTTATTGTCAAATACAAAATAAAAATATAGAGAATATTCTACCCGTTAAAACTTTAATTGGTTTTTTAAACACTAATAACACCAAAATTTTCAAACTAACTTTAGAACTTGTTACTCATAGATATAATTTAGAAGCAAGAGCATTTTCTGAGATCGCAAATAGAGAATTGATTTATCCTATTCTCCTTGAAAGATTACAAGATAAAAATAGAGCTATCAAAATAGAGGCTATTTATAATTTAGGTTATTTTAATAACAGGCAAGTCGAAAATAATTTACTCCAACTTATAGAAGATAAAGATTCACAAATACAAGGGTATGCAGCTAATGCGTTGGGTAATCTTGGAGAACAAAAAAATATTCCTTTGTTGGTTCAAAAAATAAAACATCCCGAACCTATAGTTAGAGAAGGTGCAGCCAATGGACTAAGGTTAATGAGTAGCGCACTAGCCAAACAACCTTTAATTGAAGCCTTACAAGATAGCAATCCTCAAGTACAAAAAAGTATTCTTGAAGCTTTAGGAGCAATTGGTGGAGAAGAATTAGAAACATACTTGATTGAATTAATCAAAAATACCGATCTCATTATAGTTATAGATGATGCAATTCGTGTTTTAGGTATAATCGGGGGAGAAAAAACAGTAGAATTGCTCGCACAAATGCTGCAAAAGTTTTTCTCAGCTACAACCAGAGAAGAATTTGTTGGAATTGCCGATCCAGAAATAATTATTGATACTTTAGAAAGGATTGGAACCCCTTCCGCAATTGAAACACTTTTGGCAGTAGGGTCAGACAGCTCGTATATTGGTGGTTTTGCTCTCAATGCTTTAACTAATATAGGAGGGTTATATATTATTCCCCGATTGTGGGAAAAACAACTTAAAAGTGAAGATCCTATTTTCTTTGAAGCGATCGCAAATATTCAAAAATCATATCAACATTATAACCCTAAATATTGCGAATCAACTCCGCTAAATATTTATAGCGATGCTATCCACAGACGCAGAAATAATTGGGAACATTTCTCGAAATATTATTACTCTTATTTAGGTAAATATTACGAATCTTACTAACAAATGTAAGCACAATCATGGAAAATGAGAATTATTGAACAGAGAGATGCTTTCTTTTTGCTCAACTCATCGTTTTACTTCTTCGCGGGAATCTCTATACTATTCCATGAAGGGTAGGGAGTAAATCTAATCCAGTCTACTTTGCTACTCTAGTTTTTTTTAAAGATTTAATTGCTTTTTTATGATTCTTTTTACTCATGCAGTTAATGGGATTTAATATTTATTGAGATAGACAATCTTAAAATATCTAAAATAATATCGCAAAAAAAAGATTTCCCCCTCCTCATAGGAGAGGGATTGGAAGAGATGTTAAACAGGCATCCCTAAAATATCCTCAATCTTAGGCATTTCCTCTAACGGAATTACTCTTCCTTCATCCTCAAAGTCTTCAATCTGATCAAAGTTGAGATAGCGGTATAAATCCCCTTCAAAGGGAGCAATTTTCTCTTTAACCACTGCCATATATTCTTCCACTGTGGGAATTTTACCCAACAAAGCACAGACGGCAGCTAATTCTGCTGAACCTAAA
>CALLPS010000204.1 GCA_938015355.1 uncultured Pleurocapsa sp. | reverse complement strand
TGAATGAAAACTTTACCCTCTTCTGTTAAGAAAGAAGCCAGCTTTTGGAAGGCTTGGGTTAAGTTGCCAACATGCTCAAAAACTCCCAGAGAAACAATTTTGTCAAATTTTGTGTCAAACTTGGCATGATTAAAGTCTCCTTCATATAGAGTAAAGCGATCGCAATTAAGGTGACTTTGAGGATCTTGCATCTGATGACGAATATACTCACATTGTTCATGACTAAAATTTAGCCCTGTAGCCTTAACCTGGGGAAATTTAGCAAGTATATAATTAACAAAAGAACCCCAGCCGCAACCGACATCTAGGATATTGTCTCCGTCTTTAATCTCTAATTTCTCAATAACATCATCCATCATTTGGATTTGGGCTTGTTCCAAATTAGCAGCGCCTTGCTCCCACAATGCTACGGTGTATTTGGGATAAACTAGTTGACTACTACCTAACATCAGGCTGAACATCTCTCGGGGGAGGTTATACTGCACCTCCATTAAGTCTCGCGATCCCTCGGCAATATTGTCACTTTCGTTTAATACCCATTTGTAAGCCGTTAGCAGAGATGGGAAATATTGGAAAAGCACTGGCATATATGTATCGAAGATCCCTTTTAAAATCGAGTCAGGTATTTCGATTCCCTTCACATAAGCTTCGGCAAGCAACATTTGCATCATGTTGACTGTCTTAATCGCACCAAATGTTGCCGATAAAGCTAATGGATCTTTGTAATTTATCTTCCCTACCACAGGAACATGGTTTTGAAGTCCATTGAATATCCTAGAAGAAGTCATAACTACCTCTCTAATTCTTAGTTTTTTTTGAATTTAATCAAAAATCATGAGAATCTTGTGATGATAGATACTTCAATGTGAATCAACTTAAGATCAATGGGCAGCATGAAGATCGACGATTACGTGACCCGTAGCCTTCGGATCGCAATTGAGAAAAATTTACGGCAATTATTAAACTTCTTACTTCTTACTCATTACTCATTACTCACTCTACCCTTGTACTTGAATCGTTTTCCCTGGAGATAAGGATGCAGCTTTATTGTAGGCATCTAGGGCTTGCTGTTGATAGCGACGACGTTGGCTCTGAATTTCTTCTTGCTCTGCCAAAGCTTGATAGGTATTGCCTAAACTAAGATAAGTAACACCCAACTCTTCTTGAGAATGTAGTTTTTTAGCCAAGTTTAAGTTAGAGATGAGAATTTGTTCTGACTGTTGTGGTTGTCCAATAATCAGTAATAAATCGCCTAGGTTTCTTAATGTTGAGACGGTAGTGATCGATGCGTTAGCAGCAAGGGGTTTAAGTTTAGTTTTTAATTCTGTTTTAGTCAGACGATTTAATTGTTGGCAGGTACTAATTCCCTCAAGAGACACCGTGTTTAGTAGATGTTGACAGGCGCGGGAATACAAACCTAAATCTCGTAAGGCTTGGGCTTGATTCAAATTATTTTGCTCTAATGCCAACAAATTATCACTTTCATGATGGATCTTTGCCGATTTTTGCCAAGTTTTTACGGCTTCTTTGAGCTTTCCCGTTTCTTGTTGTAACTTACCTTGAATATCCAAGGTTTGCGCCAGGATGATAGCATCCTTCTCTGTTTCAGAATTTAATAATGCCAAACTATTGGCGATCGCATTTTGAGCAGACTCCCAATCTCCCAACTGTTGATAAGTTAAAGATAAATTACTCAACACCACTGCCTGATTTAAACTATCCTGCAATTGAGCAAAACCCTGAGCCGCCTGTTTCCAGATCGGGATTGCCGCTTTAAACTTTCCTTGCTGATATAATGCCTGTGCCTCGAAAACCAACTGATTAGGATCGGTTTGAGTGGAGATAATAGAAGTCGCATCAGAAACTTCTGCCACCACAGGGGGAATAGCCGTGGCTAAAAAAACTAAACAAAATAAACAACTGAAAACCTGGAGTTTTCTTTCTGGTTGTCCTTTACTATAAAAAATTTTATTCATAGAATTATGAATTATGATAGGTGCGATCGCTCTTGAATTAAGATGTACCTAAGCCACAGTGCTGAGGATGTTGATCTTAATTCACTTCTATACCATAGCGATTTTCTTGGTGCGATCGCTTGCGTATTCTAGTAAAACTTAACACCAGAGAAGATGGCGAAATAATCAATACAATATTAAGACTAATGAATATTGAAATAAATTGTATGAACAAAAATATAATTGGTTTATTTTCTGGGTGTGGCGGGCTGGATCTGGGATTTCAAAATGCAGGTTTCGATCTTGTCTGGGCAAATGAATATGATAAAGATATTTGGGAAACTTATGAAAAGAATCATTTCAATACTTTTTTAGATAAACGAGATATCCGTCAAATCTCTTCCAAAGAAATTCCCGATTGTATGGGTATTATTGGTGGGCCGCCATGTCAAAGCTGGAGTGAAGGAGGAAGTCAAAGAGGTATTAAAGATCCTCGGGGAAAATTATTTTTAGAATATATTAGAATCCTACGGGATAAACAACCTTTGTTTTTTTTAGCTGAAAATGTATCGGGAATGCTACACCAAAAGCATTCATCAGCTCTGAAAAATATTATTGCAACCTTTGAAGAATCTGGATATATTGTTTCTTATAAATTGTTGAATACAGCCGACTATGGTATTCCACAAGATAGAAAAAGAGTAATTTTTATTGGTTATCATATTTCTTTGAATAAGAAATTTCACTTTGATTCACTACCATCAAAAGTATTAAAATTAACTTTAAAAGAGGCAATCTGGGATTTGAGAACTTTAGCAATTCCAGCTATAGATAAAAATAAAACAAATGGAGAATTATGTTATGTATCGAACCATGAATATATGACTGGAGGATTTTCCAGTATCTATATGTCACGTAACCGTGTTCGCTCATGGGAGCAAGCATCTTTTACCATTCAGGCAGGTGGTCGTCATGCACCAATTCACCCCCAAGCCAATAAAATGATTAAAATTGGTAAGGACAAGTGTATTTTTGATGAACAATCACCTCAACCTTATCGAAGATTATCGGTTAGAGAATGTGCTAGGATTCAAACTTTTCCTGATGACTTCATATTTTATTATCATAATTTAGTATCAGCATATAAAATGATTGGTAATGCTGTTCCTGTGAATTTCAGCTTTACTTTGGCACAAGCTATATATCTAGATTTATTTACTAAAGAGCAGAAAATAAGATCCAGTTCTTCCAGTAATCAACAATTAGATATTAATCTAATAACTAAATAGAATTTATTTTTTTTCAATCATCAAAAAGTATACGGTTTTTCTCTCAGCTAGTGAAAAATCACTTCTCCAACCTGTTCTTGGCTTTCCTACTACTTGATTAAATACCCAGGGTAAGTTGTCCTCCTTTTTTGCTAAACTTAATGCTCTTTTGTGTTCAGAATTACTTTTTTGTCCGATCCATTGTCTTCTGATTGCTATTGTTAAATTATTTTTATATAAATCAAAGTATTCATCGAAAGAATATAAGCTGATATTATCTTGACTTATATCTGATGCAGGAGCTTCTAAAATATATTCTGCTGGATGATTTGATAATCCTTGATTGGGACTTCCTTGAAGCATTAAAAATTTCAATAGTTTTTTGAAATCTTTTTGTGAAAGATAATTGTTCCAAGGAACATTTCTTCTACTTAGTAAACCTTGGTGAAATTGATTAACATCGTTGTCTATTAAGGCGAGTTTAGTTTCAATATTGGTAAATTCCAATTGTTCATAGAGAGTAGCAATATTTGCTCTTTGTATACGATTAAAAGAAAAGCTACCTCCTGTTTGCTTAATTGAAATACCTTGCTTGTTAAGATAAATATCTGCTTTTTTCTTGGAGTCTTGGGTAGAAACAAAAACTAAATCATTTTCTGAATCAATAATTTTTAAGTCTGAACTTTGTTTCATCGGAGTAGCTATTTCATTAATCATACCCAAATGATTTAAATCAAGGTTACCTATATTCTTTAGTAAAAATTTACACACCTTCAATTCATTTCCTGCCATTACTAAAAACTCTCAATAATTTATTAAATGCAGTCAAAATTAGCGGTTACAATCCTAACCTAATTATTTTTTACTGGCATAAATGGCATCAATACAGAGTTTTTAAAGTAATACCCTATTTTGATTAGAGTCATCAGGAAAGCTATTCAGAATAAACTCTTTCGTTGGAAAAAAAGTTTATATTTGGTATTAGAACTAAACAAAATAAATTAACAAATCATGACTATAGAGTTAAAAGTCCCTGATATGGCTTGTGGAGCTTGTGCTAAAGCAATCACCGAGGCAATTCATCAGCTAGATGATCAGGCTTCTGTAACCGCAGATACCCAAACTAAAGAAGTGAAAATAGAAACCCAAGTATCGGAGTCATCTGTGCGAAATGCGATCGCTGAAGCTGGCTATTCCCCGACTTAATGATCATGAATACCAGCACCAAAAGCGACAATGTAAGCAACAATGTAAATCTTCAACTGAATCTCAAACTTAAGGGAATGAGTTGTGCTGCCTGTGCTAGCAGTATTGAACAGGCAGTTAGTGTCGTACCAGGAGTAAAGTCATCTATTGTTAACTTTGGTACGGAGCAAGCTGCAATTGAATATAATCCTGACTATACCAGTATTAAAGCTATTCAAGATGCGATCGAGAAAGCAGGTTACTCTTCTTCTGTTTTACCAAAGCAGGGTATTTTAACAGAAGAGAATGATCTTGAAACCAAAGCCCGTAAAGCTGAATCCAAGGATTTAAGGCTAAAAATAATTGTCGGCAGCATAATTAGCTTACTGCTAATCTTTGGTTCAATCCCGATGATGACAGGGTTAAATTTACCTTTCATTCCTAACTGGCTTCATCATCCTTGGTTGCAGTTAATCCTAACTACCCCTGTGCAGTTTTGGTGTGGTTGTCGCTTTTATCGCCATGCTTGGAAAGCTCTTAAACGTCGTGCTGCCACGATGGACACTTTAATTGTATTGGGTACGAGTGCGGCATATTTTTATTCTTTATTTGCCACCATTGCACCTGAATTCTTTCTTAATCAGGGCTTGATACCAGAAATCTACTATGAAACCGCAGCAGTTGTAATTACCCTAATTCTCTTAGGGCGATGGTTTGAAAATCGCGCCAGGAAACAAACCTCAACAGCAATCAGGCAACTCATGGGTTTACAGCCTAAAAATGCCAGGGTGATACGTCACGGTAAAGAAGTAGAAGTGTCAATTGAGGAAGTGCAAATCGAAGATATCATCATAGTGCGCCCAGGGGAAAAGATTCCTGTAGATGGTGAGATCATTAAGGGAAATTCCACTATTGATGAAGGGATGGTAACAGGGGAAAGTATCCCTGTGCAGAAGCAGCCAGGAGATGAAGTTATTGGTGCAACTATTAATCAAACAGGTAGTTTTCAATTTAAAGCTACCAGAGTCGGTGCCGATACAGTATTAGCGCAGATAGTTAAGTTAGTGCAGGATGCCCAAGGTTCTAAAGCCCCGATTCAAAGACTAGCGGACAAGGTGACTAGTTGGTTTGTTCCTGTCGTAATTGCGATCGCCATAGTTACTTTTATCCTCTGGTTTACCGTTACGGGCAATATCTCTCTAGCTTTGATTACGACTATCGGAGTGCTAATTATTGCTTGTCCCTGTGCCTTAGGTTTGGCTACTCCGACTTCTATTATGGTTGGTACGGGAAAAGGTGCGGAAAACGGCATTTTAATTAAAGGTGCAGAAAGTTTAGAACTCGCTCATAAACTTCAGACGATTGTTTTGGATAAAACAGGAACAATTACCCAAGGAAAACCTACCGTCACTGATTACCATTCCCTTACAAATTTGGGAAACGATGTCGCAATAGAACTACTCCGTCTCGTCGCCGCCGTTGAGCGTAATTCAGAACATCCTCTCGCGTCAGCTATGGTGAAATATGCTCAGTTACATAATATTAAACTAGCCGAGGCTCATGATTTTAAAGCGATCGCAGGAAGTGGAGTACAAGGTTTAGTTGACCATCATTTGGTACAGATTGGTACCCAACGTTGGATGTCAGAATTGGGGATTAAAACAGATACAGTACAGTCCCAGCAGGATACTTGGGAAGGTTCAGCCAAGACTGTTGTTTTAATTGCTGTAGATGGTGAATTAGCAGGAATTATGGGGATTGCCGATGCCGTTAAACCTGATTCTGTCAAGGCAATTAGGGCATTACGCAATCTGGATTTAGAAGTAGTGATGCTTACAGGAGATAATTATTCTACAGCTATGGCGATCGCCCGTCAAGTAGGAATAGTGAGAGTAGAGGCGGAAGTACGCCCCGCACAAAAAGCAGCTAAGGTCAAAGAATTACAACAAGAAGGAAAAATAGTGGCAATGGTAGGAGATGGCATCAATGATGCTCCTGCCTTAGCTCAAGCAGATGTGGGAATTGCCATTGGTACAGGAACGGATATTGCGATCGCCGCTAGCGATATCACTCTTATTTCGGGAGAATTACAAGGTATTGTCACAGCGATCAAATTAAGTAAAGCAACGATGAATAATATTCGCCAAAACCTATTCTTTGCCTTTATTTATAATACTTTGGGTATTCCCATCGCCGCAGGAATCTTATTTCCTT
>CALLPS010000203.1 GCA_938015355.1 uncultured Pleurocapsa sp. | reverse complement strand
TGATTCTCTGCCAGGCATATAATACTTGTGACATATGATGTAGAAGGATTATTGTGATATCTCCAACCGACAAATTAAAACCAGCCTGGGCAGGAAACGATTTATTATCTCGCTTTGTCAATCTGTTGATTAAAACTAAGCCGATATATGGCATCATGAAAAGTCAAGCTCGACAGGTATTAATTAAAACCGCTGAAAAAAATGACATTCCCTGGCGTAACAATTATCAAGAGTTGGAACAATCTGTCCCCAAAGAGTTATTGAATTCTCTGGCTAATGTCGATGTAATTTATCCTGATTATTATCAATTACCCTTTCATGCCTATGACCAGGGTAATCTTTGTTGGTCAGCAGCTTTTGAAGCAGCATCGGCAACATATTCAATGGGGTTGCGAGTTTGGAAAGATGAGGATCTGACTTGGCAAGATGCACAACAGCGTTTACGCCATAGCTTTTTTCACGTAGTAGAGCAATATACCCCTGCAATAATTACTGATATTCTTGACCTGGGCTGTTCTGTAGGTATTTCGACTCAGACATTACATCAATATTTTTCCCAAAAGCAAAATGCTCCCATCAACACCATCGGTTTAGATCTGTCGCCATATATGCTGACTGTGGCTCAAACTACTGATACGGATCATCAAATAAGTCAATGGATTCATGGTTTGGGAGAATCGACAGGATTAGCCGATAATTCCTTAGATCTGGTAACTTTACAATTCGTGATTCACGAGTTGCCCCGTCAAGCAACCAGAGCAATTTTCTGTGAGGCGTTGCGCACCCTTAAGCCAGGAGGAATTCTCGCCATTGTCGATAATAATCCAGCTTCCCCTGTGATTCAAAACTTACCTCCTGTACTATTTACTTTAATGAAAAGTACCGAACCCTGGAGTGATGATTACTATACTTTTGATGTAGAAGCTGCAATGCAAGAAGTTGGCTTTGATTATCAAACTACAGTACCCAGTGATCCGCGCCATCGTACTATCATTGGGATTAAGCCCGATTAATCTACCTCTACTGAGATCTTGTACCTAGTGTGTAATTTATCTGTGTTGTCAGGGTAAAGGTTAAGGGGAAAAGGTTAAGAGAAAAAAGGCATTAAATTGATTACTAACCTCAAGATATTTAGTTTTTTTGAAAGGCGTGCAAGATGTGAGTCTAGGCTACCTTTCCCCCAAGATCCAGAGAAGTAGCGGCAAAACTCAAGAGATTATCGACCTGTAAACCCTGGTGCCATGGGTTTTAATCGCATAATATTATAAGGTGGGCTAGAGTTATCTTCTCCCCCATTTAATGGGGCTGATAAGTGTAATTGATCGCAATTGAAATATAAATAGCCGTCTGAGCCAAAACTAAAGGAATCAATCCAAGGTAGTTTTTCCTCTATATTCATAATCTGGTAAGAGCGATCTGGTTTGATTATGCCCATACTATTAACAGCTAAATCTCCTAGATAGATATTGTTATCTTGGTCGATCGAAATACCATCACAAATTGGCTTATCGCTGTAACGTTCAACTCGATTAGCAAGTTCTTCTGTACTTAAATGGGGATTAGATAAATCAGCACTCTTGGCGCGATACATACTAGTGCCATGCATCGGGGCAAAATAAAGCCATTCATTGTGCGTGTCTAGCACCAGACCATTGACCCCCAGATGTGGACGAAACATAGTCCCATCAGGTTGTTTGATTTGCACTGGTATATTGTCAATAATCAAGTCTAAATTTTCTGGAATAACACTTTTGTGTCCTTGTAAAATACGTGTAGCTAATCCCGTTCTTAAATCTACTCGAATTAAGGCGGATTCAATTCCTGCTATGGGGTCAGAAATATAGATTACGTCACGGCTTAGATCGATCGCCAGATCGTTGACAAAGGAGTTACTCAAGGTGATTGGCGGTGGTAAGTAAATAACCCGTGCTAGTTGACTTTTACTAATATCCCAAGCTACCAGTTTCGGCAATGACTGGCTTTGATTCCCGTTGTCTAGTATCCAGAGATAACCATTAGCATCAGCTTGAATACCTAAAACACTCTCGAAGGTTATTTTCGGTGACTCAGGGCTTAGCGTCAAGGGTTTAACTTGTCCGTCTACTAATTCTGCAACAGGGAATTCAGGATTGTAAAACTGGTGCAGACTAAAAAAAATCCGATTGTCTGGAGTAAGGGTGATATTACCTGGTGACACGGGGAGAGATGCTACTACAGTTAAGGAATCAGATAAAGTGGTCATAATTCTCCTATTTAACTATCGCTATTACAAACTAACAGTTTTGGTTGTGGGAATAATCTTTTTTGAGATTAAAAAAATATTGATTATTGATTCATTGTGATCGCATTATTCCCTTGGCAATAATTATTAACTGGGGTGACGGAATCAACTTCAATATTTGCACCTTTGACTAACACAAATTCACTTAATCCGATATGGTCTGAAGATTCTCCCCAATCATAGGTGTATCCTAATCTTGTCCAGGGGGCAGGCATTTTGGCTCGATTGTTGGCTTTTAAGCGACTATTAAATTCATTTACTCTACTGTTATACCAGTCTTTATATTCATCTGAAACACTCAGAAAATTCTGTGACTGGGGAAAGTCTAATTGTGCTTCATGATCGGTAATTTCTGGATCGGGAGTAGGTCGAAATAGATCTTCTGCTGCCACCCAAAATTCGACAACATTACGGGATTTTTGATGACTCAGAGGCAATCCTAAAAGTTGTTCGATGCGAGGGGTTAATTCTGTTCCCGCCGCAGCATATTTCTCGCAAGACTTTTGTAGTTCTGGGACTACTGTTACCCATAGCTCTCTTGACTGAGGTTCTGTAGAACCAACTTCATATTTATGACTAGTAAATGTTGCTACTTTAAGGCGATCGCCTTGCCACTGAATCATAGGATTATCTTTGACAATAGCCGTTAAACCCGTTGATATTTTAGCCGATTTTACTTGTTCGGCATCTCTAATTGCATTGTAATATACTTTGAAAGTATTATTTTCTTGTCGTAATTCAGGAACAATAATAAACCAATACCAACTGATAATAATAGTTAATATTAGTCCGCTTATAAGTAAAAAAATATTCTTTTTTTCTTGATTGAAATTAATCATGTTTATTCTTGCTGGAATGTCACTTAATAAAAGCATTCCCAAAATAAACTAAATAGGCTTAATTGTTTATTGATCAATTTCGATAGCATATATGATTAAATATGAGTCGATAATTAAAATTTGTGAATAATACTCGTCTGCTTTTGAAATCAAGCTTTTAATAATCTGATGCTGATCAATCTAATTAACATTATGCATCTTCAATTTAAACAAAATTTTATCTGTAGATAGTTTAACTTCAACCATGATAATTACTCTCAGGCGATCGCCATTTCTAGCAGCAAAAGAGGTAATTTTCTCTAATGCAAGTATTCCTCAAACAACACTAACCCAAAGAAACCCAGTATGGTTCAAGCTGTAGATACGATTGGTATTACTGTTAAGGATATGGATCAGGCGATCGCTTTTTACACGGAAGCATTATCCTTTACTAAAATCTCGGATGTGGAAGTCCAAGGTAAGGAATATGACCAACTGGTAGATCTAGAGGGAGTAAGCTTAAGACTGGTTAGAATGCAACTAGGGAGTGAAGAAATTGAACTAATTCAGCATCTAAATCATCAAGGAAAACCAATTCCCCAGGACTCACAAAGTAATGATCTCTGGTTTCAACATATTGCGATTGTAGTTACAGATATGGATCAGGCTTACCAAAAGTTACAGGAGTTTAATGTAACTTCTGTTTCCACGGCACCCCAGAAGTTACCTGACTATATTGAGGCAGCAGCAGGGATTGAGGCTTTTTATTTCCGCGATCCTGATGGCAATACTTTAGAATTAATTCATTTTCCCCCAGATAAGGGAGATTCTCGCTGGCAAATCCCCACAGGACAATTATTTTTAGGGATCGACCATACGGCGATCGCTATTTCTGATACGGAAACTAGCCGCCAATTCTATCAAGATTTATTAGGACTAGAAGTTGCAGGAGAAAGTGAAAACTATGGTACTGAACAAGAAAATCTTAATAATGTTAAAGGCGCGCGGTTACGTATTACAGGATTAAAAGCGAATCGAGGTATGGGAATTGAGTTTCTGGAATATCTCCAGCCTGACAATGCTCGCCCTTTACCTGAAGATGCGACTCCTCAAGATCTAATTCACTGGGAAACAACTTTAGTTGTCCAAGATGCCTCTCTAGCGGCGCAGAAATTACGTCAAGGTGGATCTGAATTTGTCTCCCTGGGAGTAGCAAAAATCACAGAAGCCTCATTAGGTTTTAAACAAGCTTTCCTGGTGCGCGATCCTGATGGTCACGTTTTGAGAATTGTTCAATATTAAAAGTCAAAATTAAAAGTCAAAATTAAAAGTCAAACGAAGAAATGAATAACAAGTGATTAAGTTGACAGTTGATAAATTATCACTTGTGGCTATTTCTGGGAAAAGAAGCTTGCTATATTAGCAAAAAGATTCAGAAAAAAAATGGAAATTATTCTAGCACTCTGTTTAGGAGTTACTCTTAGTGCTGCTTCTGGGTTTCGCCTCTTTTTACCTCCCTTGGCATTGAGTTTAGCTACTCTTTATGGAGATCTAGAACTGTCTTCAGGCTTTGAGTGGGTGGGGACATATCCAACGGCGATCGCTCTCGGAATTGCTACTATAATAGAAATCCTGGCATACTATATTCCTGTAGTAGACAACTTGTTAGATACGATTGAAATTCCTACTGCCGTTGCTATTGGGACTCTATTGACGGCAGCTAATTTAGGGGATGTTAATCCTTTGTTGCAATGGGGATTAGCGGCGATCGCAGGTGGGGGCACAGCAGGTATTATTGAATCCCTAACCGCCATGACTCGGGCTGCTTCTACGGGTATGACAGGAGGCACAGGTAATTCCGCAGTTGCCACTGCCGAAGCTCTAACTTCAGGAATCTTATCGATTCTCGCTTTAACCCTCCTTCCCCTAGGAATAGCAATAGTTTTGGGTCTATTAACTGTGATCATCACTAAATTACCTAAGTTCCTTGCGGCTCAAAAACGACGCAGAAGCAAACAACCTGTAACGAGGGAGTAGCTGATACTCATTACTTCTGACTTCTGACTCATTACTTCTGACTTCTGACTCATTACTTCTGACTTCTGACTTCTGACTTCTGACTTCTGACTTCTGACTTCTGACTTCTGACTTCTGACTTCTGACTTCTGACTTCTGACTTCTGACTTCTGACTTCTGACTTCTGACTTCTGACTTCTGACTTCTTACTCCTTACTCCTTAAAACATCTTCGTAAGCGCTAATCAACTGACTAGTAATTTGCGACCAATTAT
>CALLPS010000202.1 GCA_938015355.1 uncultured Pleurocapsa sp. | reverse complement strand
TCGATCCTCACACAATGAGTCTAGCTAACAAAGTATATTGTCAAGAATGGGAGATTTTCAAACAATCAGGCTTAAAACTACTGCGTTTTTATACCAAAAAAGCGATCGCCATCGGCGTGCAAACGGAATTTAGTCAGATTACAGGACAACCTAGTTCAACTATTTGCGACTTTGCCCAATCTTGTTATGCAGATGTTGTGGTTATTGGCAGAAGAGGAGATTCAGGTTTAACAGAACTATTTTTAGGCAGTGTCAGTAATTATGTTGTTCATCACGCCCCCTGCTCAGTATTAGTGGTTCAAACTCCAATTTTGCCAAAGTCAACTACAACAGAAAATCTGACAACTACCATTGTTGCTTGAGGACTGTTGCTTGAGAACTTTTGCTTGAGAACGAAACTTTATTTTCTGGAATCGAAGTACACCCTCAAGAAACCGCTGACAAAAATACTGTTTTTGGAATGACACTTATCTCTTCAGCCAGATGCATCATCTGTATATATCTATCCGATTTAGCCATACAGGGATTTTCAACGTTGTACTTCCAGAATCGCCAAAAGGAAGTCGCAGTTGCGGCATATTCGACAAATAGTTGCAAGTTTTTCTTTTCTACATCTTCTAATTTTTGAACTTGTTGGTAACCGATGATTAAGCTACTTATCTTATCCAATGCAAAAGTCTTATTTTTTGTACACAACCCTACAATTGCCATACCCAAGTCAAAAACTCTAAAGTAGTAACAAGCCTCTTCAAAGTCGATAATAGCCCTTAGTTTTGTGCCATTAAATAATAAGTTATCATAAAATATATCACCATGAATTAAGCCACAGGGCAAGTTAGGTGGGATATTCTGTTTAAAATAATCAAGTTTTTTCGCTAACCAGGATTCATATTCTGGATTAATATTTCTTCCAATAATACGGGAGAAAATTTGATGACCATAAGAGTGCTGAGAAGGCAAAAAAATGGGTGATGGAATCTGGTGTAATCTAGCTATGGCAACACCTGTTTGATACAACATATCTTCATCTAAATGTTCACAAACTCGCCCCTTAAGATAGGTTTTTAATATGATAGGTTTATCCCTGTAAGTTAAGGCTATTTCTCCATTAGATAAAGTTAATAAAGTGGTCGTAGAAAAATTGTATTTTGCCAGCAATAAAAGCAACTTACCTATTCCCAGCACATTACTCAATGCTTTTTCTTCAAAAATAGTTAGCACAAACTTACCTTGCTGAGTATGTAGTAAATAACTGGAATTAGCAGCTCCCCCTTCAATAGGTTCAAATTCCACCATTAGCAAATCATAATTATGAGTTATTTTTTGCAGATCCTCTTTCTCTAATTTTGTATACTTAGCCATTATTTTTTAGACTACATTGCTGTGGAAAAAGTAATTAAAAATGATGTGTGTCTTAGCAAAAATATAAATAGTTTATTTCTCTTAATTAACCTGAATTGCTCAAGTTGGTCGCTTAAGCTTTGGGTCATAGGAATAACCGATAAGTAATACATCACGAAAAGCTTTCTTGTCTAGATTCTTCGGTCGAATTGGGCTAACTCCGTGCATTACCATTGGCTCACAAAGTATTATTGAATCCAGAGGTTGTTGTAACGTCTTGCTTTCTAAAGGATTCTTATAGTCGTCATAAATTGTATTTACACCGCCAATGACATTTTCCCGCTTAATTAAATGTATGCAAACAAAATCCTCCCCATCACGATGAATGCCCTCTGGGGTTGGTTTGCCTTCCTCATCTGGTGTAGTGACAATTCGGATTTGGTGTACATCAACTTTCCATGGTTTATAGCTTTTTTCCCTCTTCACTGGAAGCTGTTGAAAGTTCCATTTAATCAACTCATGAAGAAACTTATTATGCAAGGTTGAATTGAGCACAGGAGCAAATTCGCGCTGAATATCGCCAGCATAAGTATTCAGTTTGCTGGATTGGAAATAGGGCATTGGTGGGAAAGGTAATATTTCTGCGAAAGCTGGCACAAAATACATATAACAAAAACGCCGTAATCTGAAGCGAGCACCATTTTCTAGATACTTATCCGGGTTCAGATTCTCCCAATCTCGCCAAAAAAGCTGTTTATCAGGTTCTAAATTGGCGGGAAAGAAAAATTTGTCAGCAGAGATTAATGCATATTTTTTCTTCTGCAACTCAGAACAAATATTTTGGTTAATCATAATTTAATTCATATTTAACTTTCCTTTGCTATTATATAAGCCCTATGAATTGCCATATAATACCTACAGGTATGGCGTAATTGATGAGATTGAACGGGAAAGGGTAAACCGGCTAATTGTCCCGTCCTAGATATAATTTGACGCACCGAACGAGTCGAAAGTGGGGCTTTACGCTCTGAAACAAAAACATACAATGTTTAGTACTAATGTATTTTCTTTGATCTTCCATAATTCAACAACAGCGTCGAGAAAATTGATGAAAAGGACAAAGCTTTGGAATGGATTACTAGCTAGTGTTTTGTTAATTTTCAATTGACGGATTAAGGAAATAAATCCAATCTCTATTTACTGAGATCTTGCACCATTACAGAAAATCCTAATAATCAGGACATAACAATCAATAATCAATATTAGACCCTTTACCCTTTACCCTTTACCCAAATAACACAGATTGATTACAGGGTAGGTGCAAGATCTGAGTTTACTCCTGCCATAAACGCCGACGCTGTTTACCCTGAAGACGTTGATCAGTATCACGGAGTAACTTCGGAATCTGAAGTTTTTCAGGACAGCGAGGCAAACAATCACCACAATCGGTACATTTATTGCCTTTTTTGCCAGGAAACCAATGACCTGCATTTTCTAGCATGCCATAACGATATTGCCCATAGTCTTGCATTTGATAAGCAACAGTCAGGTTACGCAATCTGAGAATTTCAGGAATTTTGATTTCTTCGGGGCAAGGAAGACATTGGTAACATTGACGACAAAGATCTGTTGTCAAACTAGTTTCTAACTGTTGTTCTAATTTGGCAAAAACTTTCTTTTCCTCAACTGTCAAAGGATGATCCGCATCAGCTAACTGTAAGGGGATAGCTAATTCTGCGGGATTTGCCGCACCAACACTAAGAGTAGTAATCGATCGCTTGCTCAAGAGAAACCGATAGGTTAGTGATAGAGGAGAAAAAGGAGCGCATAGCTCTTCAAGTTGGTCGGGGGGAGTGTATAGCTTTCCGCCCTTATCCCCAGGAGAAATAATAAAGATGCCAAGATCTTTAGCTGTGGCTAGAGCGATCGCTGGATGATTATGTTGGAAGAAATAATAATAATGCAGATTAACGAATTCAAAGATATCCGTCTTAATTGCTGTCAGGATTAACTCCAGACTGCCGTGGGTAGAAAAACCTAAATGTCGGATCTTTCCCTGACTCATTGCGGTCTGAATTGCCCTCAGACAACCATCGGGTTGAGTTACCAACTCCAGATGTTGTGGGGTATTGATCCCATGAAGTGCCAAACAGTCAATATAATCCACTTGTAGCCGAGACAAAGATTCATCAATCCAGGTCGCCATTTGCTGTTGACTGGAGGTCGGCAATAGCTTTGTCGTCAGGTAAATTTGCTGTCGCGGAATTCTTAAATCTTGTAATGCTTGCCCCAGATAAAGTTCACTTTGACCATATCCTCTAGCGGTTTCTAGATGATTGATTCCTAAAGCGATCGCCTGTTTGATAGTTTGACGGTAAATTTGGGGATTAGCTAAGCAACGCATCGTCCCCAAAGAAAAAACCGATAAATTCAGATTAGTTTTACCAAACCGTCTTTGGCGCATAAATACTACTCCCTATCTTCCGGTAGAGATATTAACGTGATTCTCGATATCCGCCTTTTTTGATTAGCTGATCGGGACTTAATTCAGAAATAAATTCTCTAAAGGCTTCTCTTTCTGCATTATCCGCATCTCTATCCACAGGAATTGAGGCATCAGCAACTACTTCTTCTAGTACCCAAATCGGACTTTCGGTACGGATTGCTACTGCCACCGCATCACTAGGACGACAATCAATTTCTTTTTTGACTCCATTGAGATCCAAACAAAGGACTGCATAAAAAATATCATCCGTCAGGGAATGAATAATAATTCGTTCCAGCTTAATGTTACAGTCATCAAAGATGTTCGCAATCAAGTCATGAGTTAGGGGACGAGATGGGCGTTGTCCTTCTAAGGCTTTAATAATCGCGTCTGCTTGATCTTGACCAATAAAAATTGGGAGAGCTCTACGTTCTGAACTGTCCTTGAGTAAAATCATGGGACTGCGACTAGCGGCATTTAAGACAATGCCTGCAACTTTCATTTCAATCATTGATTTAGCCTCTGAAGTATTTACGAGCGGCGGGAGTATTAAGAATAATCGATAGAAAAATTCAACCGAATCTACTCTTAAATGTAAATTATGTTTTTACTATCTTTCAACTATGCTGAAAATTGGGACAATAGAACAAGGATGTTCTAAATGTTAGTGTTTAATCACAGTATGCCTCAGTTTTTTGCTGATGCCTGTAGTATTCAAAAAAAAATAATAGTTAATATATCTCAGTTACAGAACTATCATAATGTTTACAGGTTTAGTGCAGTCTCTTGGCTCAATTAAGAGCTATGGTCATGATACTTTTGAAATTTCCCTTAATAGTGATAATTACAGCATAATTACCACAGATTTAGCCATTGGAGATAGTGTGGCGGTTGATGGGGTCTGTTTGACGGTAGAAACTATTAAAGAGCGCGGTTTTATTGCTACGGCTTCCCCTGAAACTTTAGCTAGAACTACTTTGGGCGATCGCACCCAAGCGGCAAAATTTTTGAACCTAGAAACTTCTCTACGGATGGGTAGCAAAATCGGTGGGCACTTTGTTACAGGACATATTGATGGTATCGGTTGTCTAATTGAAGCAGTTTCTACCGCTACTTCCTGGTCAATTCGCTTTGGTATGCCTCCCAAAATGGAGGAACAGTGGCAAACAAGAATCGGTCGTTATTTAGTCTCTAAGGGCAGTATTGCTGTCAATGGCATCAGTCTCACGATCGCTGATTGCGCTCCCGATGGTAGTTGGTTTGAGGCGGCAGTAATTCCCCATACTTACGATTCAACTAATTTAAGTTATTTGCAGCCAGGAAATTTAGTCAACCTCGAAAGCGATATTTTAGGTAAATATGTTGATCAGTTAATTGCCCATCGCTTACCGAGTCATAATCAGCAAGAAGAAATTAGTCTGTCTTTCTTAACAGACAATGGCTACGTTTAA
>CALLPS010000201.1 GCA_938015355.1 uncultured Pleurocapsa sp. | reverse complement strand
ATATTCCCCCCTGTAACTCTAGAGAAGATATTAGAGATGTCAGTCGCATTATTAAAAAATGCCGAGCCATTATTAGGAACAGAAAAATCGCCAAAACTATGAAAAAGATTGTTGCCAGCGCGATCGCCCTGTTCTATAGTAAAATTACCATTGTTATCATTATTTACTGTAGTGTTAGTCGTGCCATCGACTGAAATCTGTGCTGAGGCGGAATTTGAGAACCACAAATTGCTTAAAGTACAACAACCAAGAGAAAATAGCACCGACAGACTTTTCTTCATCTTAAATACTTCCCAAACTTAAAATATTTGAAAGTATTATACCGACCTACTGTATTACTAAATAGTTATCGCTTAATTTATCTTTACACTAATAATACAATTAGACTGATTATATCGATTTGTTAGAAATAGCTTACTTAACTTATCTGATTTAGATTTAATTTAAGATAATTAAGTAACGTATTTTACAGAATTAATTGTAATAATAACTACTGTATTTTATGAGGTAATTAGGGGAATTTATGTTTGTATATTTGAGGTGACTTTTGTACCAAATTCCTCAGGATATAGCGTTGCTCAAATTGATGAAGTACATTATTTTTTCCAAAGTGCTTAATAATTTTGATACAGATATTAGATTAACTAAGTCATTTTCTGATAATTTGCGATCGCGTAGTGGCTCGCTTTAAAATCAAACGACACTTAAAATTTATTTGCGATCCCTATTAGGGAAGCATAGGAGGGAGAATGATCAATACGAAAAGGAATATCATTCATATAATTATGTATAGTATGAAATGAAGCAATGAAGTTATAATGAAAAGCTCAGCAGCAAGCTGGTAAACAATAAACTAAAATCTAATAATTGTAATTAAGTAAGGAGGATGATTTTTAATGACCCAAGTGGTTGTTGGACAAAACGAAAACATAGAATCTGCACTACGTCGATTTAAACGTCAAGTATCCAAAGCAGGTATCTTCGCCGATATAAAACGTCGTCGTCACTACGAGACACCCATCGAGAAGCGCAAGCGTAAAGCGATCGCTCGCCGCAAAAAACGTTACCGTTAAACTGGTTAATTATTTTGCCTACTGAATGACCCTTAAATGATTTTAATTCATCTTTTATAACAGCGGATGATGCCAAGGCGTGCAATTAGTAAGATCAAGTGCAAAAATAACGTTACTCTATTTGAAAAGCCCTTGTGGTATAAATGATCGCTATCTGGTAAAACAATAATGGCGATCGTTTATCCTTTAGGGCTTTTTTGTATAATTATCTATCCTCATAGGATGAACAGATCAGCTCAACTATAATTAAACTGTGGATTTGATCCCCGTCATTGAAAACCAAGAATATATAATTTGCGATCGCAATTTCATTGTTGTTCAACTTTCTGCTGACGCAAACCAATACGCAGAGCAAGCTCTTGTCGTTGGGGAAGATATTAGAACTAGTTTTCCTGAAATTATTGGGCTAGAAGCAACTTGTCAGGAAATATTGCTCGAACAACAAGAAAGTTTTTGTTTAGAAAAGATTTTTCGCAGCCAGAAATTAGAACAGGCTTTATATTTTAATTTATTAATTAAAGCGATCGAAGAACATTTAGTAATCTTATTGTCAGATGTCACCTCCTCGACATTATTTCAACAATCATCAATGCAGCAGATCAATGAGGCGGAAATTGCCCTCAGTAAACTGCAAAGATTTGAATATTGCACTAACAAAATTATTGCCTCGATGCAAGATGTTTTATTAATTACATCTCCTCAAGGAAAAATTGAACGTGTCAATAAATCAACCACTGAACTATTTAAACAAAAAAAGTCAGAATTAATTAATCAGTCCATAGATTGTTTGATTCAAGACTCTGATTTTAATCATCAAAAAATATACAACTCTTTAATAACTTCTAAAGATGCAGTCAGGAAGATTGAAGTTAACTTTGTCGGAAAACAAAAGCAAATAATTCAGATTGAATTTGACTGCTTTATTGCCCCCACGGAAGTAAAAGACTTTTTTAATTGTGTGTATATTGGTCGAGATATTACTGCCAGGAAGCAAGCAGAAACGGAGATTCGTAATGCTCTTGCTAGAGAAAAAGAACTGCGAGAGTTAAAATCAGGGTTTATTTCCATGGCTACTCATGAATTTCGCAATCCCTTAAGCAGTATTTTACTTTGCGTACAAAACTTACAAGACAATTCTAATTTAAGCAACTCAAATCGCGATTTTTATCTACAATCAATCCAAGATGCAGCCTTAACCATGAATTGCCTCTTAGAAGATGTTCTGGTTTTAAGTAGAGCAGAATCAGAGCGGCAAAAGTTAAAGTTGGAGCCAATTGATCTCAAAGAATTTTGTTTAGAAATAATTTCCAAACTGACTTCTATTTATGTTAATAAGGGAGTTAACTTTGATTATCAAGGTGAATTAAAATTAGTCAATTTAGATAAAATAACTTTAAGACATATACTCAATAATTTACTCTCTAATGCTCTAAAATATTCTGGTTCTAGTGCTACTGTTGAATTAATTCTTTCTTGTTCGAGGGAGCCAGCAGAGGTAAAAATTGAAGTGAGCGATCGCGGAATTGGTATTCCTCAAGAATCGCAAAAACATCTCTTTGAATCTTTTTATCGTGCAGGGAATGTTAATACAATTCCTGGGACAGGTTTGGGGTTATCTATTGTTAAGAAGTCAGTGGACTTATATCAAGGTTCAATAACCGTCAATAGTGAAATTAATCAAGGGACAACTATTATGGTTAGACTGCCAATTAAGTAAGTGGGTCAAATGAATTAGAAGCTGGTTTGGCTGAGGAATTAGGGAAGATTTAATCTGACGTAGAGAAGAATTTGATTGCAAGTTAAATTTATCCCAACTACTATAAGATAATTGATGAACTTTTGCTAATACCAATCTGCGTTCATAGAAATAAAATCATCCTTAATCTCCTTTGTGCTTTTGCGTCTTTGCGAGAGATTTAAAATTACACTTTAGAGCGCAACTTAGTATAAGTATCTATTCTGATTCAAATCTTTCAGTCAATTAATAGCTTTATAGCGTTTCTCGTATCTATGATACTAAATCCGATTCATATAAGTTACTTTCACAAACAAGTAAAAACTTCTTTAAGTCCCCCAGAATTGGGGGATTTAGGGGGCGAGACAAGAGTAACCTCCACGGACAGGATTTAGTATGAGGTACACCTCGGTTAGGTTTGGGTAAAGGTTTCCTAAAGGGTACACCTTCGGATAAGCTTCGCGTCAAAGGGGATGTACCTCACTCGTCTGAAAAACGCTTTATATATTCGAGAAGGAATTATTACCATGAACGAAATCACAAAGGCAGAAATGCGAAAAAGACTGGGTAATATTACTCAGCTTCAAGAACTATTATTTGGTGAAAAAATTGAGGAATATAATTGTAAATTAGAACAATACGATCAAAAACTGACTCAAATAGAAGCCAATTCTCAAAAATTCCAATTAGCTATCGAAGAGCGAATAGCGAACCTAGAAAAAAAACTAATTCACAACATTAATTCAGTTACTAATTCTCTAGAAAGAAAAATTAAGTATCTAAATATTTCAGCTCAACAAGAACAAAATAAATTACAGCAAGGGTTGGATTCTATATCGCAACACACATACGAAAATATAGATCTGCTGCAAAATAGTATTAGTGCTAATACCAATAGTCTAAAGATGGAAATAAACCAAACTAAATCTACTCTAGACAAAGACATGCAGCTACTGAAACAACAGGTATTTGAAAAACTTGAATCTAACTTGTCTGAGTTATCCAGCAATAAAATTGCTCGTGGAGATTTAGCTGAAGTTCTCTTTGAAATATGTCTTAAACTCAAAGAAACAGATGTTGATCTGACATTATCTGAGAGCGAGGAAAATCAAGAAATTGCTGAGTCAAACCAAGCTCATACTGACTTGATGCTACCCGAAAATAATCATAAGAATTAATTATCAAAAAAGCTCTAAGCTCTAACAAGCGGCACCGAGGTGTAACCGTTCACTCTCCCCCCCTTAAGAGTGTGTTCGTAAAAGATTGTAAACAGAGTAATGAATTTCAGGAGCGAAAGATGTATCACAGAATAAAACGCAGAGAAATTATCAATGCAATTTTATATTGGGCTGATAATGGAATTAAATGGCGAGCTATGCCTCATGACCTTCCATCATGGTCAACAGTACATGACTACTATAGTCACTTTACGAACACTCTCTAAATTTCGGCGTTACTGATTGCATCCCAATCTAACTAACGTCGAGTAACTCAACACTTACAAATTAGTAACATGAGCAAAAATAATTCCCATGACAAAGTTGCCGAAGTAAAAAAGATCGGTAAAAAGAAATACAAAAAAGAATTAGCCAAACTACAGATAGAATTAGTTAACCTACAAAGATGGGTGCAACATGCAGGGCTAAAGGTAGTGGTTATCTTTGAAGGCAGAGATGCAGCAGGAAAAGGTGGGGCAATTAAACGCATCAGTGAATGTTTAAATCCCCGTGTCTGTAAAGTAGTAGCGTTAGGAACACCAAGCGATCGCGAAAAAACTCAATGGTATTTTCAAAGATATGTTTCCCATCTCCCCGCAGCAGGAGAAATAGTCCTCTTTGATCGCAGTTGGTACAATCGAGCAGGAGTTGAAAAGGTCATGGGCTTCTGCACCTATGAGGAATATAATGAGTTTATGCGCTCTTGTCCTCAGTTTGAAACGATGATTCAGCGATCAGGCATAATCTTAATTAAATACTGGTTTTCTGTTAGCGACAAAGAACAAGAAAAGCGTTTTCAAGACCGCATCAAAGATCCGACTAAACGCTGGAAAATTAGTCCCATGGATCTTAAAGCAAGAGAAAAATGGGTAGACTATTCAAGAGCAAAAGACGATATGTTTGCTGCCACCGATATCCCTGAGTCTCCGTGGAATGT
>CALLPS010000200.1 GCA_938015355.1 uncultured Pleurocapsa sp. | reverse complement strand
TGAGTGGTGTTGTACAAGATGCACAACTGTATTATAATATCGGATGGCAGTTGGCCAACAGTGACGTCTGGCCCAAATGGAATCCAGAAAGTGAGTTTAAAAGAGAGAAGACTCTTGTTGATTAATAGATAAGAGATGAATCATTTTAAATTACTTTTTGCAGTTCTCCTCAGTATTCTTGCTGTTATAATAATTGCGGCGATAGCGCCTGAAGTGCCTCAAGTCACAGGTATACCACACCCAGAATTTAAAGGCATGTTTGTGGCTCCTAATAATATCGACCAAGTGAGTCACACAAGATGGCTTGGTTATTTTTATGGAGTTGGAATCATTTTTCTATTTGCTACCTTTTTAATCATAGGCAATCGCAAAAAAGGAAAGGCCACGTCCATTAGAAATTGGATTGTTGGGGCGATGGTTATATATCTGATTGTTTTCACACTCATGGTGATGAGCCACTGGTCCTACTCAGATAATGATGGAGGTCCATTTGCATTGTTTATGCCAGCACCAACAGCTTGGATGATATATGCAGTATGGTTTGTGCCGTTGATTATAACAGGAGCATTTGTTTTCAAATTTGAAGAAGCGATCATCTCTGATCAAGAGATAGAAGAGTTTTGGAATAGCGAAAGTGGAGATTGGCATTGGCTAGCAGAAAAACCGATTCCCGTAACCAGTCTCAGCCGAAATCTGTGGCGGGCTTCTGTCCCTTCTCTTAGCTTTTATTTCCTCTTAGGCTTATCAGGGGTAATTGCCACTTTAGGATTATTTGCCAATAGCGTAGCTATTATTATTGGTGCGATGATTATTGCACCTCTAATTGGTCCAATTACGGCCATTGCTTATTCCACCACTGTTGCCAACCGACGTTTATTGCGGCGCTCTTTCCTGACTCTATTTACAGGGGTGACATTTACGGTATTTATTTCCTTTCTAATTGCTTTGCTAATTGGTTTAAAAACCACAACCCCTGAGATCCTCGCTCGGACTAATCCCACCTTAATTGATTTAGTGATTGCCTTAGCAGCAGGGGCAGCAGGGGCATTTGCTAACACGAGACGACGCATTGCCGATGCTTTACCAGGAGTTGCGATCGCCGTAGCCTTAGTTCCGCCTCTAAGTGTTGTTGGTATTGGGCTGGCACTCAGAAACGGCTCTTTGGCTTTTGGGGCATCGATATTATTTATTACCAATCTTACGGGAATTATTTTTAGCGGGGTGGTTATTCTGCTACTACAATCCTATGGCAGTATTAAACGAGCCAAGCAGGGACTAATCTTTTCCCTGACCATGCTGCTAATCTTGGGTTTACCCTTGGGATGGTCGCTAAAGGGTCTAATTGTCGAAAATAACCTGCGTTATCAAGTTAACCAGATTGTCCGTCAAGATGCCGATCCTTTTACTAAGAGCGATCTTCGCTCCATTAAGATTACTCCCAATCCCGATAACATTCTGGTGGAGATTGAAGTTGCTGCTGCTCCTAATTCCATTAATCGCGATCGCCTTGCTAGAGTAAAAAATCGATTAACTAAAAAACTAGACCAACCAGTAGAGTTACAAGTTAAAGTTATCCCTGTAGAAACTATTTCTATTCCTTAATTCCTTGGGGCTGGTTAACAGTTAAGAGCTTGTTAACAGATATCCTATCAAATCCTAGTTTTTCCGTATTTCTTATGCATCCGATTAAAATTTCTTCAACAAGCGATCGATATCGACAAGATATTACGATCAACGATAAGTTTCACCTCACTGCTGACGAGCCATTAGATTTAGGAGGAGATGATGCAGGTGCAACGCCAGTAGAGCTAGTACTTGCTGGTTTAGGCTCTTGTAAAGCAATTACCCTCAAAATGTATGCCGAGCGCAAAGGATGGGAGCTAGCCAGCGTTGATGTGGATGTTTCCCATCAAAAGATTAATCAACAATATCAAATTTCTGTTCGCCTGCATTTAACAGGGAATCTCACGGACGATCAAAGACAAAGACTACTTAAAATTGCTGATAAGTGTCCTGTTCACAAATTACTCCAGTCTGAGGCGCAAATAGAAACGATTCTTGCAGATTAAAGTTATAGCCGAAGCTAAAGTTACTAGAGAGCACAATACTAACAAGCAACTAAGTCCAGCTCGCAATCCAAGATTTCAATCCAAACCCTGGCACCACAATCCAAAGGTTTATCTGGATCGTAAATAATTCTACAGGGTGTAGGAATTTCTAGATAATGCACGTAAGTTTTTTCTTTTCCCCTAACTGCGATTGCTGGTTGTCTTTCCTGTTTACTTTTATGAATATTCTGTCTGATTATATTGCTATTAATGTGAACAATGGTTTTTTGGGGCTTTTTCCCAGTTTTCCAAGTTCCTGCTCTTCCTCTTTTGGTTGGATTAATATAAGGCAGACCTCTATACAGCGGAATTAACCAGAATTGACCAGCTTTATAAGCTCCTTTGACTCGTCCTTGCTGTAATAATTGTCGCAATCTGCGAGGAGATATTTTTAAAAGAGATGCTGCTTGAGTAGTATTTATATACATGATTTAAATATTCCGTTAACGGTAGGTTTATTTGTACTAAAAAAGTAGATTGAGTATCTATGCAAAATTAATTACCAATACTACACACTAATCAATCAGAACAACCCGCTGTAGCTAATTATCATTGGTTTAAACTTGATAAATAAAGTTGGTTTTGAGAATAAGATTTATTATCACATCTCTTTTCTACCCCAGCCAACTCAAATTTTACAGGGTAGTCTTCAGTCAAACCTTTAAAAACAGTAATAGTTTCTTTAATTTTTAACACCAGATTTCTCTTAATTTAGATTTATCCCAAATTCAGTACACTAAAAATAGAGATCAAATAACTTCGATTACTGTCATTACCCAAAAACTATGACAATTCAGCTATATTACTGGCCGACACCCAACGGTCACAAAATAACCATCTTTCTTGAAGAAGCGGAAGTAGA
>CALLPS010000199.1 GCA_938015355.1 uncultured Pleurocapsa sp. | reverse complement strand
TTGGTCTACCTTAAGCCAATGGGCAAATACTTGCTCTCGGTTATCTTCGGGAGAGATAATTTGATAGATCCTGACTCTTTTTCGGTTGTGAGTTTCATTACGCAGACATTTAATTTTGCAGCCAATTTTGCCCAACAAACGGCTAACAATGGTAATCGGAGTATAATTTTTAGCAATACCCAGATTGAGAATAGTTTTAATTTCTCGGCGGTTACTATGAGCGATCGCCGCTAGGGATTGTAAATCATGATCTAGATTACTTAATTCTCTAGTTCGATCTTGTAGTAACACAGGTATACCTAAGATTTCTAAGGTACCGACAATGGCACCTAATTGGGAACGATTAAAGTCGGGTAAGAAGAGACTACCATTACCTTGTTCTATAAGCTTACGGGCTACTTTTGTATCTCGATCTGTCAGGAAAGGACGACCAACGGTGAGGAAGTAGTGGAGTCTGATTTTTTGATACCAACCTTCATCATCTAAAGATACTAACTCTGGGGTAATTGGCAGATGGTAACGTTCTTGCAGTTCATATTTGCGGAGTTTACGGCGATCGCTCAAAGATTTAATTAGCCGCTTTTTTAAGACTTGATACTGTTGTTCGTTAAGACTTGGCGCACAGGCAATCTCACCACATTCTGCTAAATAGTTTTGGGTACTAATTTCCTCAATGGCAGTCATTAAACAGCTATCAGTCTGCGGTTTTGGGCTGATGTCAGGCTGCTGATACTTACTGGCATCAAAGATTTGATGTCCTTCGGCTTTTAATCCCGCTAAGATCGAATTGCGGTAATTAACTGCCCCTGCATTATACCGAACCGCCATTTTCGCCCAGCATAATAGGGATTCAGCTTGGAAACCTGTGTCTAAATCATCTAAATAAGCAAAGTCCGACTGCTGTAACAAGCGGATATTTAACTGGGTAAAACGCTGATTAGAACTAAGCAAAGCGGGAATTGAAGTTGAACCATTGCCAATTTTATTAAAGCTATAGGTAGCACACCATAAATGTCGGGGAACATTTTGCCGTAATCTTGATAAAGTCTGGCGCACCGCATTTTCTCCCTGAATTCCCTGAGCGATCGCCCATACTGAGGTAAAGTGATTCTCAAGTTCAATGGAGATTCCTGTCTCAATGGAAGGGCTGGCTAAGACCACATCATATTGACACAAAGTCTGTTCTAGCTTAGATATACAGTTATAGGCAGGATGTTGATTGTCCGCTAAAGATTCAGAATCAATTCTGAGGATTTGTTTATCAGGGAATTTTTGCTTTAGATAAGACTCTAAATTTTGAGTCCCCCACTTACTAGTAAGTTTTTGTGCCGAAAGACAGATAAACGGTTTTCCCCCTTGCTGGATATGAGCCTCTAAATTTCCTACCAGTTTTTTGGGACTTTTACCTTGATAGTCATAAACTTGCCAAGCTGAAGCCTGATTATTTTGCCAGGTATTTTGGACAATATAGGGTTTAATCTCCAAACCTGATAAGGAAATTAGATAGTCGAGGGTAATATCGCTCAGATCTGCATCCGCCACATATATTTGCCCCTGATTTATTTGTCCCTGATTTGTTTGCCCCTGGTTTATTTGTCCCTGACTTACCAAGACATTCTGCATCAAAGTTTTGAGAGACTTAAGAATTTCCACTCGACGATCTTTGCAAGTACTGGAATTTAGAGTATGCCACAATACCTGCTCTACCTCATCAATAATGACTAAGCTATTATGCCAATCATGAGGATCAAATTGAGCCTGGGAAGAGGGATGAAGAGAATCAATACAAAGACCATAACCCAAAGCTGATGCGTCCGAGCGATCGCCGATTTCCGTGACGTAGTTTAAGCCAAATCTCTGACATAGTTCTTTAACTAGCTGCACCCGATGTCCAATAACTAATACCTTTTGCTGACATGCGATCGCTTTTTCGACAATAAGCGCCAAAGATGCGGTTTTCCCCGTTCCCTTAGCCGATTTGATGCCAATTAGCTTGGTTTCTGGGGGGATATTTAACTCGGGGAGGTAGCGACTATTAACTTGAAGATCTGTGGGATAAGTTAATTTAGTCCAAGACTTTGCTTTCCAGGTTTCTAGATCTAAAGCATCCTCAAAAGCCTTAGCAAAAGATTCTTGACCTTGATTAGTAATCAGATCATCTACCCCTTTCCCTAATGAACCATCCCAGGTAACTACTTTTACCTGACAACCAGCCTTCTGCAACAGATAACCTGTTTTCTTAATCGCAGCATTAACTGCCTTGATCGTTTTGGGTTTCGAGTCTTGGTCAAACACCAAATATACTTTGCGCCCAGATGTCGCTAATTTAGCCAGTTGAGGAATCAGATGGGACTTGCCGATTCGTTTCCCCTGGTCGTCTTTAGGTGTACGATAACCATTGTTAATTCCTGGTAATGCTACTGTCCCATAGCCAGCAGATAATAGTGCCCCTGCTTTTTTCGCTCCTTCTGTAATGCATAACGGAACTTCGGGATGATCGATTAACCATTGCCAAAAGCCCAAATCAGCACTCTCATGATTAATTGATTCTGATTGTATGGCAATCCTCGTGCGATCGGCAATTTTATGCCATAGATTTAGAGGAACTTTTAGAGCGAAGATCCCCGTAGTGGTTTTAGGAGGATGCTCATATTTGATTAACTTATTATTACTGTTACGAGGCTGATCTGGCTTAAAACAACCCCAAATATCTTCGTTGCCACTGAGAACATCAATCCCTGAACACCACCAGCCTCCAGCATCAGTATGAGCATAACGTTGCAGAAATTCTTGCCTAACTCTGCCATCATTTCTTCTGGGTATAGAATTAGAATAGAGTAAATACTCTGCGGGGGAAGTGCCTTGAAGAGAAACTACATTTAAGTCCGTTAGCTCTTCGTCCACGCCACTTGCTTTCCATTCCCAGAGATGATTCATTGCAACTAATTTCCTTGTCCGTTAAGAATCAGTATCATACCACCATATATAGTGTATCAATCATAAAAAAAGTCAAAAAAAACACTAAATATAATTTTACTCAGTTAAAATTAATCTTAAAAAAATAAGTTTTGAGGTAGTCAATCAAGGTGAACATGAGTAAAAATCTGGATAATCACTCAATTATTTCGCTGTAACAGAAGACTTTTATTTGATTCAAAGATTGTGAAACCCTATCACCAGATTCCGATTAAAGACTGTGGCGAACCCTTAATGCCGATTCCGTTAGACAGTTTTTCTATAGAGTTACCTCATCCCTATGTCAAGCTAGGAGCCGAATATGGTGACAAATCTCCCTATTGTTTACGTCAAGGCGTGGTGCAAGCATTATTAGAGGCACAATTTCTGATTGAAAAACGCCATCCTCATTGGAAAATTAGGATTTATGATGCTTATCGCCCTGTGGGAGTGCAACAATATATGGTGAACTACACTTTTAACTCTCTGGTTAAAAGCCTTGAACTTCAAGAAGAACAGTTATCGGCTCAACAGCGTCAAGACTTGTGGAACAGAGTTTATCGACTTTGGGCAGCACCTAGTCTAGATAAAAATATGCCCCCTCCCCATAGTACAGGAGGAGCAGTAGACGTAACCATTATTAATGAGCAGGGAACAATGCTCGATATGGGAGGCGAAATCGATGAGCTTTCCGAGCGATCGCATCCCGACTATTATTTAAGCGATCAGGATGGAGATAATCAGCAGTACCATTTCAATCGTCAGTTATTAAATCGAGTCATGACCAATGCTGGTTTTTGTCGGCATCCAGGGGAATGGTGGCATTTTTCCTTAGGAGATCAGATGTGGGCATGGCAACATAATCAAAACAATCCTCATGGTAGAGCGATCGCTCGTTATGGAAGAGTCTAATCGGGGAAATAAATAAGCGAGTGCAAATTATGCAAATTGCTAGATAATAGTTGAGGTCAGCTATAAGATTGACAAATCATTAAGATCAAAGCATTCATTCGATTACTTAATGTAGAATATTAGTAGAATGAGGGTGCGTAGCTCAGTGGATAGAGCGCCAGGTTCCGGTCCTGTAGGTCGGGGGTTCGAATCCCTTCGCGCTCATCAATTATAGATATTGTTACCGTTTTGATGTGTACATTAAAGCTTTGTTTGTCAGATTTAAATAATTAGTGTCACAAAATTGAATGGCTCGAACGATTTTACGTCGCTTGAGCCATTTTTACGTTTAAATTTATTCAAAGTGTCAATATTTTGGTTCAAAAAACCAGATTTAAAGAATTAATGTCAAAAAAAAAGAGAAAATTGATATTTACTCCGTGAATCTGGTGCTCTATCCTTTCAACTTTTCCCATAAATCAGGAGTTATCCATCAGCATTAATTCTGAGGAACGACTCAAATCAAAAAATTGTTTAAGCCTTTTTTCGAAAACAGTCCTGGACCCTTTCAACTTTTCCAGGTTGAGAGCGTCAAAACAACATAGTTGATTTCGTTTTCATAAGAAAATTCGCCTGGACCCTTTCAAAATTTCCCACATAGGGAAAAAACCGAGCATCTCACAAGTGGAAAAAGCTCCCTTAAGTGAATAAGGGTGATGTTATAGCCACAAAACGATATATTCGTACTCTGAAAATCATCGTTGATGATTCTTGATTCAGAGCTAGACTTACAAATGTTATTGTATTTATAAGGGCTGACAAAATTAATTGACCTTTGGAGTTTATTAACCTGTAAGCGTATCTCATAAAATTATTCGTAAGCTTGACTTATCAAGTGTCCCTACTCAATAAATCAACTCACTTGCTGGTAGCGCAAACTTGACTATAATAGAAGATAACCGTACCTTCAAAGTCTTTTTTTCCCAATACCCCACAATTTGAACGTGGAGTAAGCAGCAAATGCAACTTTGCTCTACATCAGAATATGAATCAAGATTCAAATATCTATGCTTTAAAGAACATAGTGCTGTGAGCTAGTAGCTATTAGGTCTCAGAAAGCAAGATTGCCAATTGGCAATCAAACAAAACCATATTTATCGAATACTAAAAGTAAACGGCGCATTAGGTATCATTATAAACTTGATTTGATCCAAAAAACTGTCAAGAAATATTTAATTCACTAATTGCTTTCTTTGTTCGTAAGCATCCAAAACCATATTTTTAGCCTGTAAACCAGGTGTTTCAATATAGTTTTGATGTGTATATTCTATATTAATCTCTTGTTTTGCAGCCTGAGACTCAATTGCTTTGCTCAATCGTTTGTAGCTCCACTGATGGAGATTCTGTCTGTATTTTTTACTATAGATTTTTTGAGCTTTTTTACATCCAGGATTTTTGATCCTTGCTTTGGTCTGTATTTCACTTTCCATAATTTCTCTGATATTAGTCAGGTCTGGCAATACAATTGAACTTACAGAAAATCGCAGAGCTATTTCGACGATGGATTTTGCAATTAAGCGATCTACATACTGACCTGAATTAGAGTCTCCGAAAGAATAGTCTCCCTCTTTTATCTGTGCTTGCCTTCTGCTGTCTTTGTTTTCTTGTTGTTTCTGCCTGTGTCTCAATAAAATTTCGTACTGAGTATGTTTTTTTGCTTTTTTCCCCTTTTTTGCTTTCTGGGATATTGGCTTGCTCAGTAGCTGTTTTGTATCATAAGTCGCTTTTATTTTCTTAGTTGATACATCTACTACTGTTACTGTAGCAGGATGTTTCAAGCCAATACTTACTCCTAGGAAAATAGAAGGATTATGTTTAGGTGAATGTTTACTTGGACGAGAAGAGAATTTGTCACAAGACTTTAAAAGACTAAGTGATGTAATTGAGCCTTTAGTGCTTGATTTTTCATTATTGCTTTCAGTTTCAGAAATTTTGGTTTTTCTGATCTTTTCTGTTCCTTCTCTAGTCCATAATTCCGTATTGACAGAACAATATAAATATAAAGAATGATTTAACCAAGGTTTATCAGAATCTTGATTATTTTTTCGCCAAAGTAAACATACTGAGCGTAAAGTTATCAATCCACCTGGAACTTTACGACCGCTAGCTCTGTAAAGCTGATAATCCTCAACAAATCTTTCAAACCAATGTAACTGACGACGACCGCAGAATACCTCAAAAACATATCCTTGTTGCACTAATCCTCCAAACTTGACTATAATACGCCCTTGTTCATTTTTAGACCATTGGATATCTGTATTTCCGTAATAAGAAATAGGAAATGGAATTGGTTTATCTCCACGTAATAAACTAGCTTGTACAGATTCTATTTCCTCGTTGGTAGTTATAATTTTTTGCGCTGCTTCTAAGGCATTTAACCATCTTAAAGGATCATTTTCTCTGCCTTTGGGCAAACGACCTCTTAATTGTTGTTCTAAGCGTTCAATTTGAATTTCTTTTCGTTTTCTGTATTTTTCATATGCTTGTAAATTTTCAGGCTGGTCGGGAATTTTACATTGATTTTTTAGAAGATAAACAATTGTGCAGCGTTTAATTATTTTTTTTTCTTTTAAATGTGGCTTTTTTTCTTTCTCACAATCTTTGGCTATTTTTTTATATAAATCTATAAGATGGAAAAATAACTTGTTCGATAGTTCTGTTTCTGATAGCTTTTTGTCAAAATTTTCTTCGTGAAGCTTTTGGAGTTTTTTCTGTTCTTTCTTAAGATTTTTTGCTGCTTCTGTCTGCAATTTAGGAAGGGTTAAACTAGTTTCTTCCAATAACTCTTCTTCGCTTTTCAGCATAGCTAGCCAGCGTTTTTTACCCTTAAGAGATATTCTCTTTTTAAGTTGAACCGCAAACCATGATTGATAAACTTCTTTGACTAATTTTTCAGCAGAATCATGAAATCTACTAGGCACTCCTTGATACTCTGGCTGTTGTTTGAGGTTTTTGATTATCTTTTCAATAGTTTCGTTAGGAATATATCCTTGAGATATCCATTTGTTGATTTCAGAATTAGTTCTAATAGTCTCTAAAGTATGGTTAACTAATGGTGTATTTCGATCGGACATAAGCTTCCAAAGGAATTTTAGAGTTTCTTCTGGAGCTTGAAGACAGCATTGTACAGTCTCTGGAGTCATTATATTTACTGATTTATTCAAATGCTTGCAAATCTTTTTCCCAACAAATATGGGTGGAAAATATAGAATCGATCGCTAGATCTAGATCGCTATAAATGAGATATTTCCATTGCCATTGTTTGTTTATGTAGTCAAAAGCATAAAAGCGACCAATTACAATTCCATAATTTTCAATGGATTCGTGAACTACTTTATCTCCGTAGAGATACATCGGAATTTCTGCATTTTCAGGGAAATCAGTTGGAAGACTGGGAAAACAAGTTAAATTAATGAGATTACTATTTATAAACTCTACGGGTTTCTGAATTAATTCCAAATTGTCCGCAAGAGACTCTATAAATAATGTAGTTAGCAGATTGATTTCCTCTTGTTTTTCCAACCCATATAAAGTGGAAATCTTTGCCTGTAATTTTTCGATGCCCGAATTATCTGCAAGATTGGGCAAAGCTATATTCTTGGGCAGATCGTTTTGAATATGTTGATTCATAATTATTGCAGCGATCACACAAATACCATAGTGTGGCAATCGATAGGATAAATATACAAAATATTAGCAATAATAGCAATCTTTTATTTTTATACAATAATAGCGTTATGGGTTTATCTAGAAAATCCTGTGAGAAAATGAAGTATAAGCGATATTGGTAGATAAATAGCGAGTGGTTGATAAACGCAGATCGTCTGAATACAAGGAATTGAGGGGATTTATTCCTAAGTCACTGACTATGGAGTTTAAAGCAGCCTGCAAGCAAGCGGGACAAAATATAAACGATACTTTAGAAGAAGCTGTTAAAGATTGGATAAACAAGCAAGAACGACCAAAAGTAATAAGACATGGAAATTTTTCTCAAGGCAGTTTTTCGCAATCGACTTCAATCAGCAAATTGTCTCAAGATATTGATGTAATTTTTTCCGCTTTGCCAACGATCGCCACTGCAATTGAAAAAACATTAGACAATCCAGACTGGGGTTTGAAGCACTTGGCAAAAGAAACTAAAATTTCTGTCACTAGATTGAAAAAGTTATTATCAGGCGATCGCCCGACAGACGAAGAAATTGAGAAATTATCAGGATGCCTAGTTAAATTAGACGGCTTGGTTTTTGACAAAGAAGAATTGACTGATATGCGTATAGCTGAAGAACTTAAGCAAAGGCAGTTAGAAAGGTTGAAAAGAAATCAGAGGAAAACTAAAGATTAGCGATTATATCGACATTAAACGATCTATCCTTTTTACAGCATCAGAAATTATTTCTGCGGATTGTTCTATTTCTTCCTCGGTAGTAAATTTCCCTAAACCTATTCTGAGCGAACCTTCAATTAATTCTTCAGATAGATTCATGGCTCGCAAAACATGAGAAGGTGCTGCAACTCCAGAAGAACAGGCAGAACCAGTAGAGATAGCCAGGCGATCGCGGACTCTAGCAATAATGGCACTATTGGGTATTTCTGGAATGGAAATATGTAGATTTCCACCTAACCTTGAACTTAGATCTCCATTGACTACCATGTTAGGGATTTTCTCTTGAAGAAAATTTTGTAATTTATCTCGCAGCAAAGCGATCGCTTGTTCGTCTTCTGCCATTTCTAACTGTCTCAATCGACAAGCTTCACCTAAACCGACAATTCCAGGTACATTAAGTGTTCCCGATCGCATTCCTTTTTGATGACCACCACCAAAGATAATTGGTTCTAACTGATGTCCTTTTCTGACAACTAATGCGCCTATTCCTTTGGGAGCATAAAACTTGTGACCAGAGATTGCTAGATAAGTAATTCCCCATTGTTCAAAATCAATTGGTATCTTGCCTACGGCTTGGGAAGCATCACAAAGGAAGGGGATATTGTATTTCTGAGCTATTTCGCCAATTGCTCGAATAGGATAAATATTGCCGATTTCGTTGTTAGCTGCCATGACACACAGCAGAGATAATCCTTGTTTGCAGGCTTGTTCGAGATGTTCTAAATTTAGTCTGCCCTTAGAGTCTATCTTGAGGTGAACCAGTTCGGTTAATCCCTTTTTAGCGATCGCCTGACAGGTATCTAATACTGCTTTATGTTCTAGTGGAGAGAAAGCAATGCGAGGTTTGTTGCCGTTATTAATTTGCTCGTGTACAGTTCCTTGGATGGCTAAATTAATGCTTTCGGTTGCTCCTGATGTAAAAATTACTTCTCTTGAAGATGCACCAACTAATTCAGCAACTTGACTGCGTGCTTGAGATAAAGCTTTAGCTGCTAGATCGCCGTAGATATGATCTGTACTACTAGCATTACCAAATTCGGTAGTCATGTAATGCAGCATCAATTTGGCTACTCTGGGATCGACGGGAGTAGTAGCGTGATAATCAAGATAAATAGGAGGTTTAGGATCGGCTTTGGCAGTCATACTTGAGGGATTCTATCGTTTGGCAGTTAACTGGTTTTGATTCGATAGAAAACTTCTGAATAGTTGGGTACAGATAAAGCATAACGATTGGGAAGAAAATAAAGTAGCCAGCGCATCAAAGTTTGCCAGGCTCGTTCGGCATTGAAATGGGTATTTGCAACGCAGGGTAGGGAATTGAGAAGATTTTTTACTGCACCGAATCTTTGGGGTGTCTTAACAAAGCTATCTATTTTTTGAATAATTGGCTTTTGGAATAATAAAGTGCCGATGTAAGCCTTGAATGTCTTTTGAGATAAGTTCGGAATAATTGGAAGAGATCGCAAGTCAGTCAAGGCAGCTATTTTTGAAGCGGTAGATAATTTTTCTATTTCCCCAGAGTAAGCTAGATATAAATCTTCTGGATTGCGGAGAGTGGGCAACCAAGCATTTACGTTCACAGAGTCATTAGTAGCCATGTTGTCTTGTGGAATTTCGACTCTAGATGAAGTGGCAATCGCATTAGGAGCTTGTTCTGCTAATAATTGGACGGCAAGAGACATTTGCTCGAACAAATCTTCGGTTACTGGTATACAAGCTTTTAATAACTCAGTATCAAAAGTTTTTACCGTTGGTTCATTTGCTGGGAGAGTCACTAGCAGTTCTAAATTAGGACAATTTGACCAACCTAAAGCTTTACCCGTTAAATTAGCCGAACCTACTAAACAGCGATTATCTGCCCGATAGTATTTAGCGTGTAAGTCAGATCTTAACCACAGTGAAGAATTAGGACGATTTTGAATTAAGTTCCATACTTCTAAATCGCTTACACCTGCTACTATTTCTTCGGGAAACCAACGAGTAATGCACTTGAGAAAAACGTCAGAAGATATTTCATCTAATAGTCTTTCTAATACAGATGCCTTGATGAAAGGGGCAACCAATAATACTTCTTGATTTGCTTCGGCACATAGATCGGATAATTCAGTTCCTAGTATCACAGATAATTTTAGTCCTTTGCGAGATTTGGCTAAACGCGATCGCAATGTTTCGGTATCTACGTTTTCTACTTCATTCTCTAGAATTTCTACCAGATTTTCATAGGCGGGATGTTTGGTATTGAGAGTAATCACAATTGCTCCACCCTTTGGTTTAACTGAGAAAAAAGCGGGATTGTCTAAATCGGCATCGACAAATACGTATTTTAGGTTATCAGAAATAGTGGTTGCAGCTAGTTCTTTAGCCTGGTTTTCAGTTACTCCTGCTTCGGTTAAGGTTTGTTGGATAGTTGTCTGTCGTTGTAGAGCGGGTAAAGATTCATCTTTATCGCTTTCGCCCTTATATCCATCTTGCTTGCGATTTTCCGTAACTCTGGTAGCCTGTCTTTCTGGGGTAGAACCTGGATAGCGATTGTTTTTAGGTCGAGTTCCTTTTCTTTGAGCTTTTATCAGTCTGCGGAGGGTACTGAGTTGAGTATTGATTTTAAGAGCAATTTCCAACAAAGGTTCTCTGGGATCTTCGTCGTCTTTCAATTCTTCCTTAAGCTGGACTATGGTTTTACCACCTTGCAGCATGGATTCTATATCGATGTTAATTAATTCGGCAAAATTACGAGCAGATTGTTTGTTGTTCGTTACGCCAAAGAGATCGTCGAGAGATGGGGGGAATTCAACCTCAATACCCCACCAGCGTTCAGTAGGATCGTATTTAATAACTAACGACTGGTCTAAATCTAGTTCTCTTCCCGCACGCACTACCGATACCCCAATATTCTTCGCTGCGTGTTTGCCGTGAGGTAAGTCGCCAGGATTTTTGTTGCCAGAAGCTTGACGGGCTTCTTCTTTGGCATAGGAAAAACGGACTTTGACCTCGTGCTGGCGATCGCGAAAATCGATAGTAAACACTGCTTCATATTGTCCTGCTTCTTCCCAAGGTTGAAACATTGATTGGTTATTAAAAGGGGAGGGGCAAGAAGTTTTTGCCATTAAATAGCCAGGATCGTTAGGCAGAGCATATTTCTCAGTAATGACTGTGTTGGGATTATCCAGATCGAAAGCGAGCATTCGGATAGTGACTTTTTCTGCATTGAGAAACTTGCGGTACATCCTGCCGATGAGAAGTTCGGAGTTATCGATAATAGTTTTGCCAGTCTTCCACATACAGCGATCGATATCCGACCAAACTACTAATGTTCCACTGCGATCGTAGTTGTTGCCTACCTGCTGCCAAATGCTAGGAATTGGTTTTGACTCGGGTGCGGGAACTTCGTTGATGCGTTGAGTTTTGATTTCATTAAGGTCTAGATAGCTATACAGAGCATTTTCTACTCCATCCTGCCAAGTCCAAACTTCAACTTTTTGGCATTGAGAAACAGATGAAGAGGGCAATCCCATGCCAAAGCGACCAATGCCTTTATGTTTTTCTTCTTCTAGATGAGTTCCATTTCCAAACTGGAGTGCTAGGCGGAGCACTGTAGAATCCATCCCACTACCGTTATCCAATACAGCTATCTGGTGGATACGAGATCGCATTCTCGATCCTACTTGCTGTTTTTTCTCTCCGCATAATAGTTCGACCTGAGTTGCACCAGCTTGAATGGAATTATCCATCAATTCGGCGATCGCATAAGCAGCATTTTTATAGCCGTTATCTCGCATTGCTTGGACTGCCAAATGTGCGGGAACGATATCGTGGGGATTAGTTGCCATAAATTTTAAAGAACTCGTATTATTTAGAATTCCCTATTCTTTTAATTAAAGAAAGTAATAATGACACTAAAGTACTAAAAAACATTCCTACACATAAACTAATAACGAGAGTCCCCAGTATATTACAAACTGCAACTACTAAGGGCAATGTCTCTATTATGTTAGTTTTATGGAACAAAACTTCAACAATTTCTCCAACAAAGTTTGCTGAAGCTGAAGCCGTTACAGATGCAGCTCCTAAACCAACACCTACAATTGTTAGTCTATTTTGAAGTTTGGTGTTTTGATCTTCAAGTCGACGATTTTGCTGTTCAATACTCCGATCGATTTCAGCTTGTTGAATTTGTATATATCCTCGAAGTGTATCTGTTAAATTCTGCAATATACCCAATCCTGGGCGGAGACTGAAGTATTCTTTTTCAACTATTTTTTTATACTTTTGAGCAACTATCTTGCTAAACGATTCTAATAAGTCTATTGTTGTGTAATTTAAGTTGAACTTGTAGGCTTTATCTTCAATTATATTTAGCCTTTCATTGTAGTTATCTATATTAGTTTCAATGGTTTGTTGATGTATTTGCAAAATACTCAATTTGCGAACATACTCATACAAGATAAATGAATTATCCTGCAAAGCATCTTGTAAACTTTCTAAATTAAAGATCTGAGCTATATTATCAGTTTCTTTTTGCTTATCAATAATTAGACTTTTTATAGCAGGATTTTTTCTGACTTTATCTAAAGAGAAAAAGTTTTTATTTAGCCAAGAAATATCTGTTAATGATTGCCAGTAAGCCCAAACTATTTTATTTCGATAACAAAATAATCGCATCCAACTTTCATAAAATTTCTCGCTGACCAAATCCATAGTTTCGGAATTGTGAAATAAAAAAATAAGAACATGGTGGTTGTTCTCAAGTCTATTCCACTGTTGAGGAGTTTGACCAACTTCAAACATTGTTGCCCCAAGAAACTCCTCAGATTTAACATTTGACCATTCTTGGTAAAAACCAAGTTGTTTAAAAATTGCTTGAGCTATTTCCTCTTTAGTTCTAGTTGGATCAGGAGCAAGACATCCTGAAAGCATCCATGTATTTCCTATGAAATTATATTTAAATCTTTGTGTGGGTTTTGATTGTCCTAATAGGAAATTAGGTACAAGTGCTCTTAAGTCAGAAAAGGATTTAACTGGAAGAGCTTCATTTTTACTATCAATACCACATCCAAATGCTAGACCATAAGTATCATGTAACCGCACTGGATAATACAAAGCTTGAATCTTTTTGTCTGACTTACTCTCAGGATAAAACAAGTAATATGGTTTATTTTCTTTTGTTAATTTTAGCAATTCTCCATATTCATATGAATCTAGAGAATCTTCTTGTTTCAAAGAAATTTTTAAATCCACTGGAAAATCTTTTGGAAAACTGTCCCAAAAATATTGACTATTTAATGATATGCTTTCCTGAGATTCTCCTAGTCCTCCCCTATGCAGATATGAAAAAATATCTAACCTCAGATTGATTAAATCGCTCATAAATGAATATTATTAAATTAGTTTCAATCGCTGTTTATTCATAAATTAATGGAGCAATATTAAGTATTTCGGCAGAAGATACTTGATATATTTCATTAGAGACTTGATTTTTAACATTTTCAATATTTACTCTGACTTTTTCTATATATGAATTCGTTTCTGTTACTGAATCAGAGGCAATAAAAATCTCAATAGGTTTTAAAGGAAATAAAAAATCTATTAATTCAACAGCTACCGCAAGTTCGCCAACGTTACTACGAATACTAGTATTAGAAATTTCTGTAGTCTGTTCTTCTCCTGAAAAACCTTCTGGTAAACCAAATTTACTGCGCTCTTGGTCGCGTTCCAGCATTCGGATTTCTTTGGTAGCTTTTTTATAAAATTCCTGTAGACAATCATAATGACCTATTTCCCACAAATTATCTATGCAAGTAAAGGGATCGTCAACAAAATCCAAGCCTACTTTATTAAGTTCTTTTTGGACTTTAGTAGGTAAGGATGATTTTGAAAAAGCTAGAGATATTAAGAAAATGCGAAGGTATCTTTCGTCTTGAGGTTTGAGTTCCATTTATAATTTTTGGATCTGATATGTAGATTAGAAGCCTACTTTACTTGTAACTGTAAAACCAGCCCAATAGTAAGGATCGGCATACGGATATTTGCTATTTCTAAATTTTAAGTTATCAGGACTAATGACCCATTCAGCTTCTTCTCTAAGAAACCGTTGAACACTTCGTTCATTGCGGGGTAATTCATTTGCTATCTTGAGGTAGTGTTCAGAAAGCTCTTGGTGAGTAATATTTTTTAGCCAGCTTTGTGCTTTTGATAAGGCAACAACAGGATTTTCACAATCTTCTTTGTATAAATGATGAAATTTCATCATCAACAACGCGGAAGAGACATCATCAACTGTCCAAAGAGTACTAATGACATATTTTGTGCCTACTGCTAGAAACCCACTCACTAAACCAACATATTCATCCATCAATCTATGGGAACTAGTAATACCTGATTCGCAGGCAGATAAGCAAACAAGAAAATAGTTTCGCAAATCCAACTTCAAAATGTCTTTGAGAGTTATTTTTCCTTCTTTCATTGCTAGGAATGAATCTTGGGGATTTTCTAAGTTGTGATACCCATGACCTGTAAATACGAAATTTCCAGCTAGATCCAAAGCCTCGATCACTTTATTTTTTGTCGCCTTTAAACCTGATATACGCAAGTAATTAGATTTGTATAATTGAGACAAAAATGATGCTTCTACTTCAGGATAGAGAAGACGAGAAGAGGGATAACGGAAAGTTTTAGTTTTTTTTCCACTGTTTTTTTTGTCTCCTATTCCAGTATCGTAGTTTTCTACAATCAACATTTGCTGATTTGAGTTAGCAGGAGAATTTTTGAGATTTATGCCGATTTTGGCACTTGGAAGATATGTAACGTTTAAATTATCGTTTCTCTGAGCAAATCCCTGGGCAAAAAGATAATGAAGAGGAAGTAATTGCAGATCACGGTGAGGAATTACAATTAACTCTTTAATTTTATCACCTAGATTACTAACGATAGATGTAATGTTTAGAGTTTCCGCTAGCTTATCTAAGTTTTTACTAAGTTGTAAACGCCAAATACTATTCTGTCCTTCTATGGTTGTGCTTCTATAATCAACATAATCTCTTTTCCATAGTTTTATCCATTTAAAAAACTTTTGAAATTGATTGGAGGAGGAAGTAATAATAATTGGATATTGATGTTGCGCTCGAATAATAAATGTTGAAATAACATCAGGGCTGATATGAAAATATATTATTGCTGTTTTTTGATTTTGAGATAATAGTGTTTGGATAGCAGAATAATTAGGACTATTAAAATCTTTCTTAATCCATCTGTTCTCACTCATCCAATGCAGACATAAATTTTTTCTTTCTTCTACCATCTCTAATGCCTTAATCCAATCTTTATGATTTGTAGACTGGACTAGTTTATCTACATTATATTGATGAAAAGTAACAAACCTCCTGGCAATTTTGATTTTATTTGCCTGATTATTATTCGATAAACTACTTAATAGCTTGTCAAGTAATTCCATTCCTTCGACAAGCAATTTGTCAGATTGATCTACACGACCTCTTCCTCTCAATTCTCTTATTAATATTTCAATGACTCTAACTAAAAATTCCAGAATCTCAACATATTTTCCTCTAAAACTTTCTTTAGTGTAAAACTTTATAGCTTCTTCAAAAGTTTGTTTAGCATCAAGAAGGTAAGGAATATTTTTTAGTTTTCTTCCTTCTTTAAATTGATACTTCGCTTTGGAATAGTTGATAATGGCGCGCCCAAAATCATAATCATCATCATCTTTACGTATATACTTTAAACCATTATCCCAGCATTCTAAAGCTTTTCTATATCTATCTAAATATTGGTAAGTCAAACCCATATTTCGCCACGAACGCCAATATGAATTATTAGTTATTTTTAAAACTTTTTGAAAGCATTCGATGGCTTCTAAACTATCTTTTCTATGACCAAGTTTACGTTCTTGAGATTTTAAAGCATTTCCCTTTCCATTTAATGCAAGGTAATAATCAGGACTTTTTTCTAAAGCCTGATTGTAGCAACTTATTGCCTCTGCATAACTAGACAAATGAAGTAGTGCTTGACCTTTTTCATACCAACACTCAGAATTATCCTCAGAATTAATTTCTAGAGCTTTATCATATTTTGCAATTGCTTCTTCGTATCTTTTTAAATAAGATAAAGCCGATCCCCAAAAGAACCAAGATTCATAATTATTTTCATTTATTTGAGTCGCTTTTTTACAGCTTTCTATTATAGGATTATAATCATGTAACTTCAATATCTTTGATATTACTTCTATACGATTTGTCCATGCCTCTTGATAATTTGGATTTATATTAATAGCTTCATCAAAATTATCGAGAGCATCAATCCAATTTTCTTTTGGTTTTTCCAATAAACCTAGACAATTCCAAGCTTCAAAACAAACATAGTTTATATCTAAAGCTTCGTTTAATTTAATATTAGCTTCATCCCATTGTTGTGACTCGATTAATGCTTTAGACCAATCAACTAAAATTTTGCTTTTTTCAATCCACGGTTCATAAAAACTAAAATAAATGTTAGTAGCTTTGTTTATATATAAAATTGCTATTTTATAATCACCAATATTAATAATTAATTTACTTAGTTTAATTAAATTATTAGTTAGAGTACTACATATTTCATAATCTACTAACCTAGCCTTAATTACTTCATCAATAGAAAGTATGGATTCTTTGTATGATTTGAGCTTGGCTAAAGATTTAGCTTTAAGATACCATGCATCATAGTTATCTTTTTGATAACGAATGATAGTATCACAATTCTCTATAACTTCTTGTATATTACCTGAATTAAATAGCAAAATAGCTGCTCTTAGCCAATAATCAACTGCTACTTCCCGTTCGTTATGAATATAGCCAAGATTTATCAACAACATTTCGCAATGATCGGAGTTGATTTCCAGGCTTTTTTCCCATGCCAGTATAGCTCCTAAATGATTTCCTAATATGAGATATGTGTTACCAATAACATCGCATATTTCATATTGATCTTGTTGAAGTTCCAGGCTTTTTTCCCATGCTTTGATAGCTGATTCAAAATTCTCTAATTTTTGGTGCGTATTACCTATCTTGTTGAATATTTCATATTGATTGGGTTGAAGTTCAAGGCTTCGTTCCCATGCTTTGACAGCTGATTTTAAATCTTCTAATTCGAGAAAATTATTTCCAATTTTATTATATATGTCATACTGATGAAAATTTACATCAAGGCTTTTTTCCCAGGCACTGATTGCTACATGACGATATCCTAGATCTTTGCACAAATCACCTATTTTATTAAATATTTCATATTGATTAGGTTGATATTTGAGACTTCTTTCCCATGCTCTGATTGCTAGCCCATAATGCTTTAACTCATGACATAAGTTGCCTACTAAATTTAAAACATCATGTTGATTGGGTTTCAGTTCAAGACTTTTCTCTAATACTTTAATATCCTCTTTATATGATATTTTCTCAATCTTGTCACTCTGATAATTACCAAATTTGCCAGAATTTATAATCAGTTTTATTTGGCGACTGAATCTTCGAGATGAATTATATTTTTTTGAGGCTCTTTTGATTTGCTCTATTTGTGAATTATTAATGAATTTATGCAAAGAAATATTAAGCTGATTGCAAATGTCAACAACATCTTTCTCACTAAAGTCCAATTCTTTTGATAATTTTAAAATTTGCTCTTTTAGAGAATGTCCCTCTGTAGAATTATGGTATAAGGCAAGAATATGTTGTTTGCGTTTGGATGGAGCTTTTGGATTTCTAGAGTTTGGTTTAGAGTTAGTTTGGTTGTTTCGAGGGGATTTCGCAGCTATGGCTTTTACTCTGTCAGCTTGAGATGCAGTAATTGTAGAGGAATGGCTTTTGACTGCAATATTGAGCTGCTCGCAAATTTCTTTGATATCTTTATTATCTAAATTTAATTCCTTAGATAGCTCGTAAATCCTTACTTTCCCGTTATTCATATATTAAATTTGCATCAAATCCAATAGTTTTAATAGGAATCTTGTTGCTTTATAGATTTCGTTTAAGTAGTCTTATCAAAAAAAACAAATAAATGAGAGGACTACCACTTGCACAATCCTAGCAGTTCAATATGCGACAATTTTAATTCTTCAGTATTTATAAATTATTTCCTACGATCATTATTTATAGTTTGAGTTCCAAACATCTTCCCAATTAATAAAAGCTTCGGCTACAGAACCAAAACCAGGCAGATCTTTATCGACTACGGTGACAATTTCTGCTGTTTCATTACCACTTGCCTTAACACCCCGAATTGCTCTACCTACCATTTGACTATAAAGTACAAGAGATCGAGTAGGGCGAGCGATTATCGCAGCACTTGTTTTAGGTGCGTCAAATCCTGTAGTTAGAACGCCATAGTTACATAAAATTTTAGTTTCTGGGTCTTCATTCTTAAAATTGGTAATCATATGCGATCGCTCGGAAGCAGAAGTATTTGCACTTAGGGTAGAGGCTGATAAACCCCTGGTTTGCAGTACCGAAGCAATAAGCTTTGAATGTTCTACAGAAATGGTAAAAACGATGATGCGCTGATGGCGTTGTGCTAGTTCTTCTATTTCCAGAATGATGCGTAGGTTGCGCTGTTCGTCTTCTTCGATTCTGTGGAGGAGATAGCCTGGCAAATCTAGTTCTTCCCCAATTCTGTTCAAATCTCGTTGGGATAATTCTAAACCACTTTGATAAAGCAAGGATCTGTATTCGGCTTTGGCTAAATATCCTTCAGCTACCAAATAATCTATGGGATTATCGTAACCAGGAATGGAAAGGGTTACTTTTTGTTGAGCGAAGAATTCTGCTAGTTTGGCATCGGCATTGATATCCGACCAAGTTCGCCCAGGAGTAGCGGTTAACCCTAGTAATGCGGTGTTGGGATAGGGAATTACTAAAGTATCGAGAACTAAGCGGTAGGTTTTGGCGATCGCCTGATGAGCTTCGTCAATAATTACTAAAGAACTGCGACTACCTAACTGATTGATAAACTGAATACTGCGTTTGGCAGCGTTGTAAACCTTGGTTAATCCAGCAACTACCACACCATCTTTGGCTCGATCTAAATCTAAATCGAGATCGCCCCAGAAACGATAGACGGGTAATTCGCGATCGCCTAGATATTGCCAAGCTTTTTGAAATTCCGCAGCAGCCTGTTCGCAGAGTTCTTCACTATATGCCAACCAGATAACTAAAGTCGGTTCGTGCGATCGCAAATGGTCGGCAATTATATTCATGGCAGTGCGGGTTTTCCCCGCACCTGTGGGCATATGTAATAAAACTCGCAGAGGTTCTTGTTTTAGGTATTGTTTTACCTGTTTTGCTGCCTGACGTTGATGGGCAAATAAAGCATATTGCGGGGCAATTTGTTTTGAGGAAGCAACTTCTTTTACTTCTTCTTTAGCGGGAACTATTAGCTCAAAGAAATCGAATAAAGTCCTTTCATTCTCTGAACCCCGACGGATTTTAACCTGCTCTAATGCCCGATAATCATCCTCATCTTCTGGAGCAGACAAGATGATAGCTAGTATTTCCGCTTCTTTGGGACTGAGAAATTCAAACAGGCGATCGCGACTTTCTTTTGATAAGAGTAAACTTTCAGGAGAATGTAGGTTTAAGAGAATTTCTCGCAGGCGATCGCTTGTAGTCAGACTTGGATCTAAAAGTTGCAGCAAGAGAACTGTTCCACTGCCTAATAGTTCTTGGAGTGTATCGCGATCGGCTTTTGCAAGTAATGTTTTGAAGTTCAAATGTCAAAAGCCCTATTAAGTAAAATCATGACTTCATGAAGCTAACAATTGGAATGTAAATCTATTATTTTTGTATTGAGCAACGTTATGAGCTTTTGTGCAAACTGTCCTATATATTTCTTATATTGCTCGATCATGTTTACATCTAAGTTTGGAGACGCATCTTGATGAAGAATATTATTTCTAAGATTAGTTAAAGAATTGATCTTGCCTTTAAAATCAACAACTATAATTTGTTCACTTATGTCATCATATAAACTTTCTTCTCTATCAGTTATTTCTATTTCTGAAAAAATATCATTAAATCCGATAATATTAAATAGTTTTTGAAATTCTTTTTCTCCATGTTTTCCATAACTAAATTTACATTTAATATCTAATCTAGATATATTATTTTCAGTCACCCATAACTGCCCTACATCCTTAAAAACATCTTTTGCCTTATGGTGTTTATGAGGTGCATTGTAAGATTCAATTTTATTTAATAACTGAAACGTGTGTTGTATTAATAAAATTTCAGGTAATTGTGTGCATGGTAAATTTAGTTGGCAAATTGAATCAATATAATCTTCTAAGATTCTTTCTATAAAGTTTTCAAATTTTGATGCTAAAAGCAAGAATGCAGATTTATTTATAGCTCCATATTTTATTTGATTATTATTCTCACATTCTTTTGCCATCTCAATAAGTATTTCTACTTCTTGCAAGGTTTGTTCAAAACCATCAATGCTAAGTTGAATTGACATACGATTAAGTCGATCTATTTAGCTTCCTGAAAAACTGTGTTGAACTCTGCGTTCCATCTACTCAAGCGATAATTAAGCTTGTTTTTATCCGAAGTCCATGCGCTTATAGAATCGTAAAATTTATCATCATTCATGATTAATTCTTTTAGCTTTTGCACAATAGAATTTTTTTCAGTTTCTAGTCTGCTCAAATCTCTATTTTCCAAACTAACCATTAAGCAATCCATTATTGCTCGATTTAATCGAGGCTCAACATTACCATCTTGGTTTATTTTCATAAATGCTCTGTCGCCGAAAACTTTATAAACATTACTAATAGTGCTTTCAAATCTGCTTTCAAATTCTTTTAGAGCATCATTATCTAAATTTTGATGTTTTTTCATATAATTATTAAGGAAAGTTTTCATGTTTCCAGCGTAATTATTCATTTTATTTGACTGTTTATCATAATTATCAGCAATAGTAAAATATCTCAAGATAACTTCTGCATCTAAAAAGCGTTTGTGAGGCGAGGAAAGTCCCATCATTTTTAAAAACTTTTCATTACTTCTTAGCTTTTTTAGAAGATCGTTAAAGCTTCCTCTATACAAGCAATTTCTTAATTCTTGTTCATTTAGTTTAATAGCTCCTCCATTAAGCCTCATAAATATGTCATATTTTATTTCATGATGAGATTCCTGAAAAATTACGATAATTCTTATAATTCCATTTCTTAAAATCCTTTTTGCCTTTGGATTTAATTGAGAATATTTTAAGCCTTTTAGTTCGGGTAATATCTCTAACTTACTTAGTTTGAATTCATCACTAAAAAATCTCTTTAGTGAATATAGCCTTTGTAATCCATCTACAACATTCCATCGATTTTCATTGTCTTCCGCCATATACACAACAGGGATAGGAACATTTAGCAGTATAGATTCAATCAGTAATGAAGCCTTAGAATTATCCCAAACATAGTTACGTTGATAATCAGGATTTAGAATAATATCTCCTTCTTTTATCATCGACACAATATCACTTATGCTCTTGTCGTAAGCTTGAGTTCGTAGTTTTCTCTCATCTCTGGGAATTTCATCTATTGGATCTTCTTGAAATTCTTCAGATTGAAAATTATTTTCATCAGAAAAATCTAATTCTTTATCATCCTCTATAATTTCAGATTCAATTATTTCTTTTTCTTCAACCATAAAAATAACTTAGCTATATTTACAAATGACAAGCTAAACAAGGCAAACCATCATCTTCGTCATCCAAAACTGATTCTAATGCTTCAGATAAAGGACGATTGGGAGCAGCTTTTTCAGTTTTCTTCATTGCCTTATTATGATTGGCAATAATTTCATCTTTACGTGCTAAAAGTTCCTGCAAGGTTTCTCCCTGTGTCCAGGTATAAGTACGACCATCTGCATGATTTTGTTCATATTCAATTGCTTGAGCGAACAAATCGGGATGTTCTTGTGCCAACATAACCCATTCATATTTACGCTGAAAGAAGCAGAAGAAACAACCAGAACGACTACGCCAGCGATAGTAATCTGGTAGCCCAATGCCACTATCTTCTAGCAAGCGGATAATATCTGCTTTAACTAGTCCTCTTTCTTTAAAGGGAAATACAGGTTTGAGATTGGGTTTTGTGGACATATAGCCATCGCGATTTTCATCAGCACGAATGCCAATATAGCTAATTGCTTCGTCATTGCCCACAAATTCTTCAAAAGGCTTAATTTTCATTTTGATAGTACACCACCGCATTTGAGGGGAAGGTAGCAGACCATCGTGAAGGGCTAACCAGTGATCGAAGCCTCTTTTTTCGCTTAAGTAGTTGATTTTGATGCCCAAGCGAGCCTTGATACGGTCTAAATATTCATAGGTTTCGGGTAATTCTTTATGAGTGTCGCAAAAAAAGTACTCCATGTCAGGAATTTCTTGATGCAGCAAAATTGCCAGGGCGGTAGAATCCTTGCCCCCAGATAATCCTAGTACGTGTCTAACTCTTTTTTCACTCATTCCAAAATAGCAACAAACAATAATTTAATTTTAAATATTTAGTATTTTATCCTGCATTTCGCAGGTAGATCAGCAAATTAAATAATATTTTTGGCAAGGGTTTCCAAGAATACGCAAAATCTTCAAACGAGTATCTGTGAGATTAGAAACTTGAAGTTGGTGATTGAAATGAACAAGATGAACCGCTTGAAAACACTGAAACACCCATCTTAGTGTGGGAGTAGAAGTGGGTTTGCCTAGTTGATTGGGAATAGTTTCCTTGGAATGAGTTAAGGCTTGTCTTAATTGACGTTGACCGAGAGTGTAAACCAAAAGACACAAGCCCATAACCATTGCTAAGGCTGCCACTCGCCGAGGAGTATTTAAGAAGACACTCGAAGTAAAAAACAGAGGATCTTTTAAGAAGCGAAAACCCCTTTCAGAACTTTGTTGACCTTTGTATTCAGTTAAAACCTCATCATTAGGTAGAGTTTTCTCATCGAGAACATTAGTAGCGAGAATAAATCTTCCTGCCTGCTTTCGGGCAATCTCAATTGCTTCCTCAACAGGAATAACTTGAGCCGTGACACGATAGGTAAAGTGTTCAGGGGACTGATTTTTAGTGGGTCGTCCTGCCTTTAAATAGTGAACATCAGTCTCAATATCAATTGATTCTAAGGAATGATATTTCCAACTACGTTTCAGTTTATCCGCAGCTTGTTTGGCATCGGCAGCACAAGCAAAATCTTGCTTCATTAGTGATTTCAGTTCACTTTTGGCTACTTTTAGTTGTTTTGTTAGTCGCTTGTCTAGTTGCTTGAGATCGCTTTGAAGACGCTTTTCACTTTCAATGATTAGCCAGCGTTGACGGACTCCACCATAATCACAACAACAGGACGCAATGCGATAGCCTGGAATTTCACTTTCAACCAAAACCTCATCTTCCATTGATTCAGCTAAGGTTTTGGCGGTTTTTATACTTCGAGGAACAAGAGTTATCCAATTTAACTTTCCCAGTTGTTGAATATTTGCCGAACTGTAAAGCGCACTGTCAGCAACGTAAATACTATCGAGATTCCATTCTTGTTTAAACTGCTTCATCAATTGAGCAAAAATGGCACGGTCAGATTCGTTCCCATCTCCTATTCTCAAAAACAGTGGTACATCGCCATCTCCTGTACAAATCACATCCATCATGAATTGTTTTAAATCTGGTCGATGGTCTTTGGAGTAGCTATTAGTAATCTTCTCCCCTTCAACTGATTCTGATTATTTATCTGAGCTTTCTATTTCATACTTTCCGAACAAATTAAAGCTACTCGAATCTAGATGCAGACTCTTGGTCAAGAGGTTAAATCTTTGGTGGGCTAACATGGCAACGCTCGTAAATAATCGAGTCAATCCTTGATTCGACAAACTATCCTAGGCTCCTCCTATTCGGTCGTCGTTAAGATGTTCTGATTTAATGTCCTCTCCTAAGAGATGTTCAGTTGTGATGCGTTTGCACAGCAAGTCCGCAGGACTCAGCTAATCCTTTAGGACTTTGCCTACAAAGAACTCACTGAATAGATATAATGGAGCACTAATAAACCCTAAACCATTGAGAATCATAGCTTTGAATACTTTTTCTGTACTAATGATTTGCTGAGAATATTGTTCTATTTGTTGATCTATTTCTTCGACTAATTCGATTTGGTCAATGATTCCTGCTACTATACCTAAATGGTCTAAGTTTTTAACTTGGATATCCAAAATGGATTGTATTAACTCCTCATCTTAATACCCTCCCTTTATTCATTAACCTGCGAAATCCCCATTATAAGCAATATGGGGATGATGAGATCGCCTTACTTTGCGTAACCTTAGATAATTGCAAGAATTATTTAGCAAATTGATGATTCACTTCTGTTCTCAAAAATAAATATTGCCTTCCTCCATCAATTTCTCGTCCAGTCACAGGAAAGATATTTTGCTCTTTTAACAACTTAATCGCTTTTCTCGGAGAAGTATTTATCTGACAAGCTAATTCAACAGCGGTGATATACTGAAGACGGAATTCATCAATTGATGCCTTCAGAACTTTTCTGTGACGATGATGTTTGTGAATTTTTATTTCTGCGGATATAAAACCGCGATCTATCCAAAATGCAGCTACTTGTTGTTTTATCCCCAATAAAATGGCAATGTCAGAAACATTCAAAACTCGATCATCTTTTTTATAGTATTCCTCTACCAATCGGTCTATATCCTGGGTATGGAAGCAATACTGTTTTAGTCCAGCTCCTTCAATTTTACAGACTGGAATGATTGTTTCATCTAAGATTGCAGTAACAAAACGATCAATGGAGCATCCCGAACCAGATAATTTACGAATTGCTAGATTGAAAGAACATTTATCGGTTATTTTCATATCATTTGTATGTTTCAATAAAGCATCTATTTGATTAATTAACTTCACTGGTGCATCGCGATCTATCAGCCACCTTTGATATCTGTCTACAGTACGTCCACGAAAAGCCTCTAAACAGGAATTTTCGATTAGATTAACTACAGCCTTGCGTCCAATTCCTAAAATCTCGGCTACATCCTTGGGAGAGATAGCATTATTCAAGTTTTGTAGATAAGCTTCTGCACTCTCTCTTTCGACTAACACCGATGTTCTTTTGCCCATTTTACGCAATCGACCTTTCAAAGTTCCACATTCAACCGATCGCAATACCCAAGCTTCAGTCATTTTGAGTAATTTTGCCGTTTCTACTCCAGATAGAAACTTGCGATCGCAATCTTCAGGCATTTCAATCCGTCCCAGTTTTGAATTTAAGTAGCCTCCATCCCATTTGGTTGCTAAATAATTCTCAAATCCCTCGTGTAGAAAGCCAAAAGTCTGTCTGGGAAAATTCTTATAGAGTCGCCGATAAAAGTTACCAAAATCCCTCGCAATTCCCGTATCTCTCTCTGGGTGAGAGTTTTTATTTTTGTACCAATCTAAGAAACGCTCAAAGCCATTGGGAAAGTCTTGAAGATAATTCCAAGCAGCAAGAATTAGCTCGTGCAATTCGGCGTTATTTCGATTAGCAGAGATAAATTTACCTGTAGTGTCCCCTAC
>CALLPS010000198.1 GCA_938015355.1 uncultured Pleurocapsa sp. | reverse complement strand
AAAAAACCGAATTAATATCGTGGAAACACCAGGAAGAAAACACTTAAGAGAATCTTACTAGAAAACCTTTTATAAATCTATTTTTAGTTAGCAGCTATATACATTTAAAAACAAAACAGTTGTCTAATTTTCTAAAGATATTTTAAATTCAGTACTTTTAAGTTTATTTTTTTGGGTCATACATTTACATCAAAAATTGGAGTCTAATTCATATGAGTCAAGTTTTTAACGGAACTAACAACAACGATCATTTAGTCGGAACTCATGCAGACGATATCTTCGTTGGTAGCGCAGGGAACGACACCTTAGTTGGGTTAGGTGGCAATGACACAGTTGATTATAGTCATCTTGGTCAAGCTGTTACTCTAAAAGCCACTGGAATCCTCGAGAAAGGAGCTTTAGGGACAGATAAATTAGTTAGCATCGAAGAAATCATTGGTGCAGAACATCAAAACAATACAATTGATGCTTCTGATGCTGACGCTCCTGTTTCCATCAACGTTAACCTTGGTCATGACAGCCTAACCGTTAAAGACATTCCTCATGTTGGCGACCTAAATATTAAAGTCAAAAACTTCGTTAATGTCATTGGTACAAACCAAGCAGATACCATTGTTGGTGATTCTGAAAACAATGTTCTTCAAGGTGGCGACGGAGACGACTACATCGATGGAGTTGGTGGTAATGACACTCTTGATGGTGATGCTGGCAATGATAAATTAGTTGGCGGACACGACGACGACTTCGTTTTTGGTGGAGAAGGCAACGACACTATTACAGGCAATCAAGGAGATGATATCGTTGATGGTGGCGATGGCGATGACCTAATTGAGGGAAATCAAGGAAACGATTCTCTTAACGGTGGCAACGACAACGATTCCATTCTTGGTGGAGAAGGCAACGACACTATTGATGGAGATGAAGGTAACGACACTATCAGCGGAGGTGCTGGCGATGATTCTCTCCTTGGTGGACAGGGCAATGACTTCATCAAAGGTGATGGTGGGAAAGATACTCTCAGAGGTGGTGCAGGTAATGACACTCTCGATGGTGGTGCCGACAATGACGTGATTCTAGGTGATGATGGTCACGATGTCATCAATGGCTTCGGAGGAGATGATCTTCTCGATGGCAACGATGGTAACGATATCATTAACGGTCTTGATGGGGATGATACTCTCGTTGGTGGTGCTGGTAATGACACTCTTAATGCAGGAGAAGGAGAGGACGTAGTTTTTGGTGATGCTGGTGATGACTCCATTACTGGTGGTGCTGGAGATGATAGCCTTTTAGGAGGAGCTGGCAATGACTATATAAATGGAGGCGGTGGTAACGACTCTGTTGATGGTGGCGAAGGTAATGACACTTTAATTGGTGGTCATGATGACGATCTCATCGGTGGTGGTGCTGGTAACGACAGCTTGATTGGTAACAACGGTAATGACACCCTCTTCGGAAATGATGGTAATGACACTCTTCAAGGTGGATCAGGAAATGATTTACTCAATGGTGGAGATGATGCCGATAGTCTTGATGGTGGTATTGGCGATGATACTATCTTCGGTAATGGCGGTAGCGATTCCATCAATGGTGCGGCTGGGAATGATTCCTTAGTCGGAAATGCTGGCGATGACACTATCCAAGGTGGTTTGGGTCACGATACTATCCAAGGTAACGGCGGTAATGATTTAGTTGCTGGTGGTGCTGGGGATGACATCATTACTGGTGGCAATGATCAAGATTTTGTTCAAGGTGGCGACGGCAACGATATTGTCGAAGGTTTAGCTGGTGACGATAAAGTTACTGGTGACGCTGGTGATGACATGCTCAAAGGTGGCGATGGTAACGATAGCCTCAGCGGTGGCGACGGCAACGATGGCATCTGGGGGGACGCTGGTGATGATACTCTCAAAGGTGGCGCTGGGGACGATCTCCTCGAAGATACTCACGGTAATGACTGTATTCTTGGTGGAGAAGGTAATGACACCATTTACGCTGGGAAAGGCGATGATGCCCTTGGTGGAGAAGCTGGAAATGATCGCATGTTTGGCGGCGACGGCAACGACACTGCTGTTGGTGGTGCGGGGAATGACACTATCAATGGTGGCGCAGGAAATGATGTTATCTTCGGTGATAACTACGAAGCTCAAGTTAATTTAATTGGTCACGACCTAATTTCTAACGGTAGCTTTGAAAATAATCAGGTTCATCCTGGTTATCGCGGTGTCTTTAAATCTATTCCTGGTTGGCACACTACTTTTGGCCCTGGAATTGAAATCAAAGAGCAAGCTCACAAATTTGGTGCGGCTGCTGACGGTCACGCATGGGTTGAGTTAGATAGCTACGGGAATAGTGGCATGGCACAACATATTGATACTCATGCAGGGGCTACTTATCAGCTATCGGTTGACTATACTCCTCGTCAGTATGTATCTCCTAGTAAAGTTGAAGTTTGGTGGGATGGAGAAAAGGTCACCACTCTCAGTGGACATGGTGGACACAGCAATAATTGGAATACCTATACCTTTGAGGTTGAAGGTAGTGATGCGGACTTCACTAAACTAGAATTCCGTGCTGCGGGACATAGTAATGGAGTTGGTGGTTTCATTGACAATGTCCAGTTATTCCGTGTCGGCAATGATCCTTTAGCTCATAAGTTTGGTACTGATAAGGTTATTGGTAACGACAAACTCTTTGGCGAGGACGGTAACGACACTATCTTCGGTGGTGCTGGCTCAGATACTATCTTCGGCGGCGCTGGCAATGATGTACTTCATGGGACAGATGGTCATACTGGAGGAGCCGACCAAGAAGACCGCCTCATTGGTGGTGCTGGTCATGATACCTTTGTTCTAGCTAATACTGACGGTGGTTTCTATAACAATCAAGGCTGGCATGATTGTGTCATTATTGAAGACTTCACTCCCCATCAAGACACTGTACAACTTAGTGATAATGCACACTACTGGTTAGGTAGTCAGCATGGTAATTCCTATCTCTATGAATATACTGAGCATGGTTGGGATGGTGTGGCAGTCTTGGAAAATGTTCAACTTAACGAACATGATTTATCTAACAATGAATTGTTTGAATATGTATAACTATCTAGATTAATTAAGTTTAACGCGATCGCGTAAAGTTTAAAAAGATGTCTGAATCGATTCAGGCATCTTTCTTTATATCTAAGTAGGTAGGCTAAATAATTTATAAGAAATAGGTATAGTATAAATTTCAATATCCTTAATCTTTAAAACTATCTAGCAATTTTGAGGTGTCTCCTATAGTTATTTAAGTTTTAATCAATTACTTTTGAGTGGGGAAACTACAAGATTGTAAATAATAGGAAGCTTTAACAGGTTCTTGGGTTTGGTCATTATCGGTAAAAACACCAATGGTATACAGTTTTTTATCTGGGGGGTGACCATAAGCTAGCTCATAATCTTTAATGATATTTCTCTCATACTGAAGCCAATTCATTAAAGGACTATTCTCATTTTCCAAGACAATAGAACGAAAATTATCTGGGGCGCGGGGACTATTAACCACTGAACCTTCAGGTAAATCTGTATTCGCAAAAGCATAGATTAAGCCTTTGGGTTTAGAGAACAATCCTGGCTTACCAAATAAAATGATTAAAGCCGCAGCAAAATCTTCTTTTTCTTCCATCGTAATATCTGCTGTGGGTTGAATTTGGTCAACTCGCCAAGACCAAGCCAATTGATTATTATCTAGACACATATTGGGGTCGGGAACGAACAAACCAGATGCCGAATCTTGCCCTTTTGCATCAATTATGAACTTCTGATCCTGATTACGAAAAGAATACTTAGTATCACTTTCGCCGAAAGTAACTGACATAAGTTCATTTTCTTGAGCATTGATCTTGCTAGCTAGAATCATTAATAAAGTTAGTAAGAGAGTAGACAAGGAAACTTTAAACATGATTATGAATATCTTGACAGAATTAATTTCTCTGAAGTAACTTCATTTAAGCAGGGAACTATGAAGTAACTATTAGAATTGAGTAAGTTTTTTGCAGTTTTTGATCAGCGCGAGGTAGATCAGGAATAAGAATTAAATAAGCTCCAGAGATATCAGATTTGTGGTTTAGCGTTGTAATCCCACTTTGGCAAATAATCATCAAACCTAATTTCCATCTTTTGCTTAAAAACCGCTATAACTTTACGACTAGTTTTGTATACTCCATCTAAAACAATCGTCTTTGTAGAGACTTAGGGGAAAAGGGCAAAGGTTAAATAGGTTACAATTGACTACATAGTCAATCAAGAAATTGCGCAATAAAGCCATGTCGTCAGGCTGATTGCCGATTGATCGCCTTTCTTACTCATTTCCAGGAATTAATCAATATTCTGGTTCTAACTGTTAATTCATATGACCGTATCCCATCCTATAGATTTTCAAGACGCTTTTGATATTATTGTGGTCGGTGGTGGACACTCTGGCTGTGAGGCAGCTCTAGCAGCAGCTAGATTGGGCTGTCGTACCTTAATGTTAACTCTCAATTTAGATCGGATTGCTTGGCAACCCTGTAACCCTGCGGTGGGTGGCCCTGCGAAATCTCAGCTAACCCATGAGATCGATGCTTTAGGAGGAGAAATTGGCAAAGTTAGCGATCGCACCTATCTACAAAAACGGGTTCTCAATGCTTCTCGTGGTCCTGCGGTGTGGGCATTACGGGCGCAAACTGATAAGCGGGAATATGCGGCGGTAATGAAGCAGATTGTGGAGAATCAAGAGAATTTGAGTATCCGCGAAGGGATGGTTACGGATTTGGTATTGGGGAAAAACGATGAAGTGATTGGCATCGAAACTTATTTTGGTACTTGTTTTGCAGCGAAGGCGGTCATCCTCACTACAGGTACTTTCTTGGGGGGCAGGATTTGGGTCGGCAAGAAATCGATGGAAGCTGGACGGGCAGGGGAATTTGCTGCCACAGGGTTAACGGAAACCTTAAATCAGCTTGGTTTTGAAACAGGAAGACTAAAAACGGGGACTCCTGCCAGGGTTGATAAGCGCTCCGTAGATTATACCAAAATGACCCCACAGCCCCCAGATGAGGAAATGCGGTGGTTTAGTTTTGACCCCGCAGCCTGGTTCGAAAGAGAGCAAATGAATTGTTATTTGACTCGTACTACTGCCGAAACTCATAAAATTATTCGGGATAACCTCCATTTATCTCCTGTATATGGAGGATGGGTAGATGCCAAAGGACCCCGCTACTGTCCTAGTATTGAGGATAAAATTGTTCGCTTTGCGGATAAAGAGAGTCATCAGATCTTTATTGAGCCAGAGGGTAGAGAGATTCCAGAGCTTTATATTCAGGGATTTTCCACAGGATTACCCGAAAATTTGCAGTTAGCCATGCTCAGAACTCTTCCTGGTCTAGAAAAATGCACCATGCTTCGTCCTGCCTATGCGGTGGAGTATGATTTTATTCCAGCAACTCAGTGTTACCCGACTTTGATGACGAAAAAAGTTGAGGGCTTATTTAGTGCAGGACAAATTAACGGGACAACGGGTTATGAAGAAGCAGCGGGACAGGGTTTAGTTGCGGGGATTAATGCGGTCAAATTTGTCAAAGGGGAACCTGAAGTTATTTTCTCTAGAGAACAAAGTTACCTCGGGACATTGATTGACGATCTCTGTACTAAAGACTTGCGTGAACCCTATCGCATGCTAACCAGTCGCTCGGAATACCGTCTACTATTGCGTTCAGACAATGCCGATCGCCGTTTAACTCCTCTAGGTCGAGAAATTGGTCTTATTGACGATCGCCGTTGGCAACTTTATACCGATAAGCAAGAGAAAATTGCCGCTGAAAAGGAAAGGTTACAGGTTACTCGGATTAAAGAAAAAGATGATCTGGGAATAGCGATCGCAAAATCAACGCAACAGAAAATTAAAGGATCAATTACCCTGGCTGAATTGTTGCGTCGTCCTAAGTTTCATTATGCAGACTTGCAACAATATGGTTTAGATAATTCTGAGTTAACTATTGCCGAGACAGAAGGGGCAGAAATTGATCTTAAATATTCTGGTTACATTAAACGTCAACAGCTACAGATCGATCAGATTGCCAAACACACCAGACGCAGACTACCTCAAGACTTGGACTACTTGACCGTAGAAACGATGCGGATGGAAGCAAGAGAAAAACTCAATCAAGTAAAACCCTTAACTATTGGTCAAGCAACTCGTATTGGTGGGGTAAATCCTGCGGATATAAATGCTTTATTGGTTTATCTGGAAATTAAATCTCAAAAGCAAAAAGTTGTGGTCAAATAATCTAATTAGTCATGTTAATCATGTCAATTAAGTTTTAGCTACCAAATCCAAGGTAGCAAACGACTACTGTTTTGCTGATAAGCAGCAAATTCAGGATATTTAGCCGCCATAGACTCTTCCTTCTCACCTATGCGTTGTAAATATAGCAAGCTAATCATCCCTGGTAATACAAAAGCCCACAAACTACCAGCTATAACGCTAAAGCTTGTATAACGCATTAAGTCTCCTAAATAATTTACGTGCCTTAACGAACGCCAGGCACCATCTTTAACTAAACCACTTCCCATACTTTTGGCAACCATTTTTTGTACATCTGCCCCAGTATTAATCAGACTGCCAAAGATATAGAGGGGTAGCGCAATGGCAACGGTCAAGTAACTGAGGGGATTGTGATTAGTAAACGCTAAGTAGCCTGGGAAAGAATAAAATACACCAACGAATAAGATAACGAAGAAGAATGTTGATATTCCCACTTTTTCGGTAAAAAGCTGTTGACGACGTTGAGGAAATAGTAGTTGTTCTAATAACCACCAGAGACAGTAGCTAATGTGTAAGCAAAGATAAATTACTTGTCTGTAATCATTTACCTGATAAATTACAGCAAAACTAATCAAACAAAGAATTGTAATAATTTTAGCTACATTAATAGCGGTTAGTTGCGTAACTTGAAAGCCAGAAGAATTTGTTGGTGTTTCCATATTTTTGCTCCACTGTGACAAATTGGTGTTTTTATCTTAGATCTTGAGTTCTATCATTACTCGCTTCAACACATTATCATTTTCAAGTGAGAAGGAAAATTTTATTAAATTCCGCTAGTTAATTTAAAAACTAAAATGTTTTAAATACAGTTTTCCCTACCTTTTTGTTCGGGCAGAAAACCATGCTGAATATGGGATGTAAGCCACACTTCTACTTTTTCAGCAGAGTGATTAATATATAAACATGGAAGCGCAAAGAAGCGCGAAACCACAAGTTAACCTATTAACTAACTATTGATCAAAGGAGACACAATCATGGCTTTAGTACGTTATAACCCTTGGCAAGAAATGAATTCTTTACAACGTCAATTAAACCGTTTATTCGATGATGCCTTAACCCCTGATAATTGGGATAACTTTGGCAATTTATCTAAAGTACCTGCTGCGGAATTAACTGAAACTGATGATGCTTTACATCTAAAACTAGAAGTTCCTGGCATGGAAGCCAAAGACTTAGACATTCAAGTAATGGCAGATCGAGTAGCAATTTCTGGAGAGAGAAAATCTGAAACTAAATCCGAAGCAGATGGTAATATTAGATCTGAATTCCGTTACGGTAAATTCCAAAGATTAATTCCTCTTCCCTCACGCATTCAAAACGCTAACGTTACCGCAGACTACAAAGACGGTATCCTTAACCTGACTTTACCTAAGTTAGAAGAAGAAATAAATAAAGTAGTGAAAGTAAATCTAGAGAGCGAAACTGCCGAATAATCTTTCAAGGATAACGAATGTAGTCATATAGATTAATAGTTTCACCCAGTTGCTTAGATAGCGGCTGGGTTTTTTGCATTACAATTAGATTACTTTGTTTATACAATATTTATACAATTTTCGTTAATTTGTTAGAGCCGCTAGAATTATCGTAAGTTGAACCAAGTAGATAAGTAGATAGTTGCTTGGCGCGAGACAAAAAATCTTATGAGCGAAAAATTACGAATCTGTATTGTTGGCGGTGGTTTTGGCGGTTTATATACTGCACTACGTCTGAGTGAGTTTCCTTGGTTGGGGGAAGAGAAACCTGAGATAATCTTAATCGATAAAAGCGATCGCTTTCTGTTTTCTCCTCTGTTGTATGAGTTAATTACGGAAGAGATGCAGAGTTGGGAGATTGCGCCACCCTTTGCCGAATTGTTGATCAATACGGGAATAGTTTTTCACCAGGGTAAGGTTACGGATATTGATGTTGAAGGGAAACAAGTCACCTTAGAGGATGATACAACCATCCACTACGACAAACTAGTGCTTTCTACTGGGGGAAGAACTCCTGTAGATATTGTGCCTGGGGCGAAAGAATACGCTATCCCATTTCGTTCTTTAAATGATGCTTATCGTTTACAAGAGGAATTAAGATTACTGGAAGATGCTAATCCTGAGAAGATTCGGATTGCCGTAGTTGGCGGTGGCTACAGTGGAGTGGAGTTGGCTTGTAAACTGGCAAATCGTTTAGGGGAAAAAGGCAGAATTCGGATCATAGATCGAGGAACACAAATTCTTCAAGATAGCTCTGAATTTAATCGGGAGACTGCGATTAAAGCTTTAGAGAAAAATAAAATTTGGCAAGATTTAGAAACGGAAGTCGAGGTAATTGAATCTGAAAGCATTACTTTAATTTATAAGGGGCAAACCGATACCATCCCTGTCGATTTGGTATTATGGACTGTCGGTAATCAGGTTTCTGAGCTAATTAATCAACTTCCCCTGGAACAGAATGATCAAGGATTATTGGAAATTGAGCCGAATCTGCTCGTTAAAGGTCGAGATGACATCTTTGCTTTGGGAGATGCCGCAAATAGTTATGACAGTGAGGGAAACCTCCTTCCTGCAACAGCTCAAGTGGCTTTTCAACAATCTGATTATTGCGCCTGGAATATTTGGGCATCCATTACTAATCGTCCCTTACTTTCTTTCCGCTATCAGCCTCTTGGAGAAATGATGACTTTGGGGACAGATAACGCCACTATTAATGGTTTGGGTTTAAAGCTAGATGGCCCCATGGCTTATGTTGCCCGTCGATTAATCTATCTCTATCGTCTGCCAACTTTGAAACACCAGCTAACAGTGGGATTTAATTGGATTACCCAGCCCCTAGTTGAACTGTTGTCACCTTAGATAGATTTAATGGCGTTGGTGATTT
>CALLPS010000197.1 GCA_938015355.1 uncultured Pleurocapsa sp. | reverse complement strand
ATTTTCCCATGATGTCCAACCTTGTTTCTCTTCAAAAAAGGAGCGACGAGAATATTATGATGCTATTTGGTTCAACCGAATTTCGGAAGTGAAATGTTTAAATATTTAACCTTGCTCCAATAAATGTGTCAGGCAGCCAGGCGAGTGACTACTCTCAAGTTAAACAAACCCTATGAAATAGCATTTTGGCGCGATGCCACTGATCTTCAAGAACTTTTATCTCCACAAAGATTTCGTATTGTCAAAATCAAAATTAAAGCCTTAATTAATCCTTACGATTCAAGGGCGCAACAGCATTATGATTCACAGTGGGAAAAATTCTGTAATCAATATAGAGGAGCAGATGTTGTTGTTGATTTTTCAGTAAGTAGTGGTATTACTGGGATGAAAACCGATCTTTTGCTTGTTTTTCTGGATCTTAAAGAGCGACCATTCTTTTTAAATATTTTCTTCTATTTTGGTGTATCTCTCACACCTTTTTGTTGGGCGTATAGCCTTTGGCTTGATCAATTTTCTGCGGTTTCTGAGAAAACTATACTAAAAGAGTACTCGCAGTTTAATAGCTTAGAGTCTTCTTCTAGCTTCTGATAGAGGAAGAGGACTACACTTCTGTTTTGTTTTGTCAAACAAAGATTATTGAACTTAATTTATGTCATCTTTAGAAAAACGTTTAGCTGTCTTTCGTCAACTTCCTTTAAAAGCGCAATTAGCGATGATCACTGCTTCTAAATCAAACCAAATTCTTAATCAGAAACTAGACTATATCGCCAGTCTGGAGAAAGTTCACGCTGAATCTTTAGCTGCTGCTACAGAGCAAGAAAGGATTACTTATCAAAAGGCTAAATATCTTTTAGACAGTTAGACGTTGCTTAATTGGAGTATAAACTTCAGGAATTAGCAACGTCACGATTTAACTTAATTCAACCAAGTACTAACATCGATCGCGAGACGGCGACCTAATTCTAGCAAGGGTTTCATTTGGGTAATATCCCAGCGACAGCTATTGCGATCAGGACTAGTGGAATCGATCAGACAGTTGGGCAACATGTATTGATGCAGACAGTTGAAGTAGACCTCTTGAGCTTGATCTAGAGCTAAACCAAGTCTTAATTGTTCTCCTAAAGCGATCGCCGTTTCAATGTGAGTAACATCGGTGGCTAAAGTTTCAGGATTACCGTCATAAAGTAATTTCCAGAGAAGACGCACAATTGTCTGTTCTAAGATGACTTTTACTTGGGGGATGTTTAACCAGCACTCCAGGTAGTTGGCTTCGGTAGCGGTAGCGGTCAATTCTGCTAAACAACTATCGATGGTAATCGGCTCTTCAATTCCTTTTTCTAAGTTACGGGCTGTTTCTAAACAGCGAAAAGACAGCGCCACTTCTGCTGCTACTTTCAATTCTTGGGGGACGGGTAATTCTTCTCGTTGAAAAGCCGCCAGCATACTATAGTTTTCTCGATAAACCTGAGTATAAAGCTGATCGAGATGCTTTTTAGTTTTGGCAGTTAATAATTTGATGATCCGTTGTCTTTCTTCGGCAAAGAGATCTTGCAGATTAAATGAGTGATCCCCCATGAGACGATTCATGGTTAAGATCACTTGGGCGGCACTTGCTTGCTTGATATCAGTAAATAACTGTTGTTTTAACTCCCCATAAGCTAAACGACCATCAAACCCAGTGATACAGCAGTGGAAATCCCACCCCCCAAGGTGCAAAACTGCAAATACGAAATGCTTAGTTTCCCAAGTGACTTCCGAAGTCAGACGAATTTGCCCCACCGACAGAATAAGAGTCCCCATTTGCTGTTTTTGATAATCTAACTGCTCGACTTCATAGCAGTAAATTCGTTCTTGATCAGGATAATTGGCAAAAAGAGAACTAATGGCATAGTGAGCTGCAACCTGATGGAGACTAACTTGTGACGGGGCTACCAACTCCTGAAAAACCTTTCTCCCATTACCAAACACCTCCACATTGCTAGGGGCTTGAGCGAGATAGCTGAGAAATTTTTGTTTGAGGTGGATTCCTGTTACCGCTCCTGCTAATTCCATCGCCCGAGTAGCATAGCGGAGAATTTGCACTCCTTCGGGACGAGAAATCTCTTCAAAAAACCAACCGCAGCTAGTGTACATCAGTAAAGCATGACGCTGCATTTCCAAAAGACGGAGAGCATCGATCTTTTCCGTATGAGATAGTTTCTTGGCTTGATGTCGCTCTAAAAAGCTAGTTATATTACCCTGAGAGCGATCGCGCACAACTTGGATATATTCATTACGCGCTAACCAGGGATCAGCAAAAAACTGGTTTCCCATTTCTTCGTAAACTGTAACCAGGCGATCGCGCAGCCAATCTAGAGCATTTCGCAGTGGTCTACGCCATTTTTGATGCCAACCGCCACCGCTAGCGCAACCGCAGTCATCCTGCCAACGATCTACACCATGGGCGCAACTCCAAGCCGTCACAGGTTTAAGCTCCACTTCCCAGGTAGGAGGACAGATACTTAAATAGTGAGCATAGTTAGTTACTGTCCAACCGTGGTGGGCAAACTCTTCACTCAAAGCATATGCCACACATTTTTCCGTACCACCTTTATGGTGTCCAAAGGTTTCCCCATCAGTAGCAACGCTAATCAACTGCGAAGGACGAGCATCTCCCCTGATCGCCTGTCCTAAGCGATCAGCAAAGTTGCCTGCGGTTTCTAACACATCATTAAAGCCCATGTCACGAGAGATGGGACCATCGTAAAAGAAAATATCAATATAACGCTCCTGATCGACAAAACAACGATAGGGGCGGGTGGGATCGATTTGCTGCCCTCCGACTTCTTGCCATTCTGGATCTAGCTTGTCCCCTGTAGCCATTTCACGGCATCTCTCAGCCTGGGAAGGAGCGAGAATAATAAACTTAATCTCTTCGTCAATTAAAGCCTCTAAAGTGGGATAATCTACTGCGGTTTCTGCCAACCACATGCCTTCGGGATCACGTTGAAAGCGTGCTCGAAAATCTTCTTTGCCCCAGCGAATTTGAGTAATTTTATCCTGTTGATTAGCTAGGGGCAGAATAATATGATTGTATACCTGAGCGATCGCATTACCATGTCCGTTCAATCTTTGGCTACTTTGGCGATCTGCTGACAAAATCTTTTGATAAACTTCGGGATCATAATTTTCCAGCCACGACATCAAAGTCGCACCAATATTAAAACTAAGATACTCAAAATTATTAACGATCCCCACCAACTCTTGATGATGATTCAGAATACGGGCAAAAGCATTGGGGCGATAGCATTCGTAATGAATACGCTCATTCCAATCATGATATGGGTGCGCGCTAGGTTGCCTTTCAATCGTGTTTAGATATGGATTCTCTCTTGGCGGTTGGTAGAAGTGACCATGAACAGTAATATACACTCCCTGGGCAGTTTTCAAGGGATCACGTTCTACTGTCGTTGATGTTGATTCTGCTGCGAAAGATTGAACTGAGGTAGTTGAAACCATAGAAGAATAATCTCTAAAAACTTAGATTGGTTCGGTATTGAGAAAAAATTAAATAAATTATCTAAACAATAGAAACGGAAAGTTAAAATTTCCGAACTGATAGATTAGCAAATTAACTAGGATGTAGCGATAGTACGTAATATATTAAAGCCCAGTTTATTCTTGATTAACTAGTTTGTAAGATAAATCAACAAACTTTAATAAATTTGAATATATTTAAGCGAATTTTCCCTGGTCACTTAATAAATTGACATACCAAAAATTTGGGTAGCCTAAAAATCAAATAGTATAACTCTAGACTTGTATTTTATTGAAATTATTTGAAACTACGATTCAAAAATCAGACAACTTGAGGATATATCTACCTCGTAGAGTTATGGATAATCAACAACAACAACTTTGGGCAAGAATCAAGACATTTTATTGGGATAAGCCAGGTACAAACTTTACTTTTAGTCAACGTTTAGCCAAAGAAAACAACTGGAGTATTGAATATACCAATAGAGTTATTGAAGAATATCGCAAGTTTGTTTTTCTAGCAGTGGTTGCGGGGCATATTGTTACACCGTCAGAGCAAATAGATCAAGTTTGGCATCTACACTTGACTTATACTCGTGATTATTGGAATGAATTTTGTCCTAATGTACTAGGGAAACCGCTACATCATCAACCGACAGACGGAGGGCACTCAGAGACTTTAAAGTATCATGATTTATACAGCAAAACTTTAGCTAGTTATACCAAGTTTTTTAGTAATCAAGCACCTCAAGATATTTGGTCATCTCCAGATGTCCGTTTTGGTGAAGATTTATCTTTTAAACGGATTAATACTCAAGAAAACTGGATTATTCCGAAACCTAATATAGATCTTGTAGTTAAGAGTATTGTCGATAATTTAGCAACTAAAGTTAACCAAACAACTACAGTTATTATTTCAGCATTCCTAATTATCCTAATCACTCTGGGGATTGCATTACCAGGTCTAGCACAAAATGATTCTTTCTATTGGGATTTTCTTAATGTTAATCTTGATGTCCAAGATAACGGAGATCTATTAGTCACAGAATCACAAAAGTATGTTTTCACTGGAGACCACTCTCCCGAACGCTATCGATTTATTAAATTAGATCACATCGAAGCAATTAAAGATGTTCAAGTATTTGAAGATAATCAACTATTGCCAATAGAAACTAGTAACCAGGGAGATAAATTCTGGATTAAATGGCAAGATAATTTAGGAAATAAAGATATTCAGACATTTGTTTTGAAATATCGCGCCGTTGGAACTGTGACAAATAATGATGGAGTAGATAAACTCTATTGGAAAGCAATTTTTCCCAACAGAATAGGATGGATAAATAATTCAGAAATTTCTATCAAGCTACCTGAATCTTTGGCAGGTAAAGTTGAAGAATATTATACTATTGGCGGCGATTTTCAAGGAAATATAGTAGACGATACAACTATTAAGTTTAATTCTCTGCAATCTTTAATACCTAAACAATTTACAGTTGTAAAATTAATTTTTTCTGGCAATTTTTTAAATTTAGAGCAACAATTTTCTTCTGCTAGAACAGATCAAAAAGCATACTACAGCACCTCTAGTAACATATCTGGTTTTTTGATTATTATTACTGTGGTTTTGTTAGTATCGATCCTCGTTTTTAGTTCGATTTCTGTCTCTCTAAATAATCCGTCTTATAACCAAAACTCTGATAAGAAATCCAATAATAAAAAATCTAATAATAATAGCGATGGCGGTTTCGGGGGAGGCTGCGGTGGTGGTTGCGGTGGAGGCTGTGGTGGTGGTTGCGGTGGCGGCTGCGGTGGTGGAGGTTGAATTTTAGGAGATTATTACTGATTGCTCTCAATCACAGTATAAACTTTATTCTCAATTGAGATTAATTTGCGATCGCTATTATTTCCGTTATTACTGATCGTTAATATGCAAACGAAATATTTACTTGATACTTTTGTTCCACATACCTTAAAGTTTGACAAACTTGGTAACGCGATCGCTATTATCAAGATTAATCAGATAAAAAAAGTTACAATCTAGGTAATAACCGCAGTTAACTTGCAAATACTTCAACCTCTAGCTAAATTTTTGTAGTGGATACCCCCCAAAGTAATTCCGTCACTTTTGATTCGATAGATTCAGCTTTAGCTGATATCAAAGCAGGTCGCTCTATAGTTGTTGTAGATGATGAAAATCGAGAAAATGAGGGGGATCTGATCTGTGCGGCTCAATTTGCCACTCCTAGCATGATCAACTTTATGGCAGTAGAAGCCAGAGGGTTAATCTGCCTGGCAATGACAGGCGATCGCCTTGATGCTTTGGATTTACCGCTGATGGTGAGCAAAAACACCGACAGTAACCAAACAGCCTTTACCGTTAGTATCGATGCTTCTCCTAAACTGGGAGTCACCACGGGGATCTCCGCTGATGACCGCGCCCGCACCATTCAAGTGGCAATTAACCCCGCCAGTATCCCCGATGATTTAGTTCGTCCTGGACATATTTTTCCTTTACGAGCTAGAAATGGAGGAGTCTTAAAACGAGCGGGACATACGGAAGCGGGAGTGGATTTAACTCGTCTAGCAGGACTATATCCTGCGGGGGTAATCTGTGAGATTCAAAACCCAGATGGTTCGATGGCAAGACTGCCCCAACTAGTCGAATATGCCCAGGAACATAATCTGAAGTTGATTAGCATTGCCGATTTAATCAGCTATCGTTTGCAACACGATCGCTTTGTCTACCGTGAAAGTGTCTGCAAGTTTCCCAGTCAGTTTGGGGATTTTCAAATTTATGCCTACTGTAATGCCTTAGATAAAACGGAACACCTAGCAATTGTCAAGGGAGATCCAGCGGAGTTGGCTAGTAAACCAGCACTGGTGAGGATGCACTCGGAATGCCTGACAGGGGATGCCCTCGGTTCAATGCGTTGTGACTGTCGCTTGCAACTCCAGGCAGCATTAAAAATGATTGAGGCTCATGGTTTAGGAGTCGTCGTCTATCTTCGTCAGGAAGGACGAGGTATTGGTCTAGTGAACAAGCTCAAAGCCTATACCTTACAAGATATGGGGCTAGATACAGTTGAAGCCAATGAGCGCCTGGGATTTCCCGCTGATTTACGGGACTATGGCATGGGAGCACAAATATTAAACGATCTTAGTGTCAAACAAATTCGCTTAATTACTAACAATCCCCGAAAGATTGCTGGCTTAAAAGGCTATGGCTTGGAAATCGTCGATCGCCTACCATTATTAATTGAAGCAACGGACTACAACTCAGTATATTTAGCAACAAAAGCCAAAAAACTCGGTCATTTACTATTGCAGACCTACCTAATTACTGTAGCTGTATCATGGCAGGAGACAGGGATCTCCGCCGAAGCACGTTATGAAAAGCTCGATAAGATCCGTTTTCTGGCACAAGAAAATGGGTTTTTGGTACAGGAAGAAGCACGACCCATTGCGATCGCTTTATTTAGCAATGCTGATTTGATTTTCCATCTCGGTTTTGATCAGACTAACTTGGCTAACGCAGATTGGTACCAAGATTGTAATCATCCTTATTTAGCAGGAGTAGTTTCAATTTTGGATAACTTAGCCGCAAGCCATGATACTACTCAGTTAGAATTTTTGATTGCCCCTGGAAACGATCCCATGAATAGTTTACAAATTAAGCTAGATCGCCAAAATCATAGTCTGTCAGAGAAGCCTTCTACACTGTGCAATACTATAGAAAGTCAAATAATTTACAGTTTTTCTCGAATTAAAACTAGTATTTAATTGATCCTCAAATTTTGAGCACTATACTGAACAATTACCCACGATACGGATACGGATATCTTGATGACTATCAATACTTTTTTGATGCAAAAGGATCTACCTCATAATGCAGAACATCAAATTTTTGCCTTGGGTGAATTGATTGCCCTTGATCCAAATTTTTATTGGTTACTTCTACGTGGTGTTGTGAAAACTTGTACCTGGACAGAAGAAGGTACACCAATCACTTTAGGATATTGGGGAGTGGACGATCTGATCGGACAACCTTTATCTCTGGTATATCCCTACCAGGTCAGATGTTTAACTACAGTAGATGCTCTACGCATTCCTCTAGAGCATTCTCATCATTTGACGAACTTAATTCAGCGTCATATTCAGCAAACAGAAGAAGTTTTATACATTCTGCGTTCTCATAAGGTATATCAACGTTTACGCAAAATTCTAGTATGGCTTAGTCATAAATTTGGGCAAGAAGTAGAAATTGGCAAGATGATCGATCTGCGCCTTACTCATCAAGAGTTAGCTGAAATTGTTGGTGCCACCAGAGTTACCGTAACTAAACTCATTAATCAATTGGAGCAAGAAGGATTTCTTAGTCGCCCTGAGCGCAATACGATCGTAATACATGATTTTGACAACATATTGGGCAACTATTAGCCAGGAAAGGGAGTCACTACAAGAGCGTCCTTACCGTCGATTTGGGTTTACCACAAGGGCACAATGTAAAGCCTACCCTGTGACTGGGTACCTGCTCGTAGTATTTAGTTTTTAGTTTTTAGTTTTTAGTTTTTAGTATTAAACGCGCTACTAATAACTAATAACCAGAATTTTTGTCTTTTAAGACGAGGAGGATGTCAATTTTTCTTGGTTCAGTAATTTTTGCTCCCCATGATTAGTCTCTGTCGTTATCCATATTCTGATAACATAAGCTAGGTCAATTATGGTCTTACTTACCTCATGGCTTCTCCTATTATTAGTATTCAAGACGGTGCCGAAAATTCTCAGCAATTATCGATTAATTCCAGAAATATCGAGAATGCAGTTACAGGAAATATCACCATTCCTGGAGATAAGTCGATTTCTCACCGAGCTTTAATGTTAGGAGCGATCGCCGAAGGAGAAACAATCATTGAAGGTTTATTATTAGGAGAAGATCCACGGAGTACCGCAGTTTGCTTTCGGGCAATGGGGGCGGAGATCTCCGAGTTGAATTCTCAACAAGTGATCGTTAAAGGAGTCGGCATCGGCAACCTGCAAGAACCCCAAGATATACTTGATGCGGGAAATTCGGGAACAACCATGCGTTTAATGCTCGGCTTATTAGCATCCCATCCTAATCGATTATTTACCGTGACGGGAGACAATTCCTTGCGATCGCGTCCTATGTCACGGGTAATTAAGCCCTTGAGTTCAATGGGGGCCAGTATTTGGGGCAGAAAAGGAAATTCTTTAGCGCCCTTAGCGGTTCGAGGACAGCAGTTAAGACCGATGCATTATCATTCTCCCATTGCTTCGGCACAAGTCAAATCATGTATTCTCCTCGCTGGATTAATGGTAGATGGTCAGACGACGGTAACAGAGCCTGCTTTATCCCGCGATCACAGTGAACGAATGCTTAAGGCTTTTGGGGCTACCTTAGACATTGATCCGCAAACTAATAGTGTCACTCTTACAGGACAACCGACTTTGCGGGGACAAAAAGTAATTGTTCCTGGAGATATTAGTTCTGCTGCTTTTTGGTTAGTTGCAGGGGCAATTGTTCCTGGCTCAGATCTCTTGATTACTAACGTCGGGGTTAATCCTACCCGCACAGGTATCTTAGAAGCTCTAGGGATGATGGAAGCAGATATAACCAAGGAAAATGAACGGGTTGTCGCAGGAGAGCCTGTAGCAGACTTAAGAGTCAAACATAGTCAACTCAAAGCCTGTGAGATTTCAGGAGATATTATTCCCCGTCTCATTGATGAAATACCTATTCTCGCTGTTGCTGCCGCTTTTGCCGAAGGTACCACTGTAATTAAAGACGCAGCAGAGTTGCGCGTCAAAGAAAGCGATCGCCTGGCTGTAATGGCGACTGAACTGGGTAAAATGGGGGCAAATATTACTGAACTTGAAGATGGACTTGAGATTGTCGGCGGCAACTCTCTTCGAGGAGCCGAAGTAGATAGCTTTAGCGATCATCGCATTGCTATGAGTCTAGCGATCGCCGCTTTAAATGCTACGGGAGAAACTATCATTCATCGCGCTGAAGCTGCTTCTATTTCTTATCCTAATTTTGTCACGACTTTAACAGCTGTTTTAACTTGAGTTGTCTTGATTGATCAACCACTACAACTTGGAACTAATCTGGTAATAGAGCAATGTGCTTGCTCCATAATTTCTATTTCTATATCTATTTCCTTTTTTACTATAATCTTGAACCTTTATCACAATTTTCGAGTTGTTTTATTAGTTCGAGATCATAATCATATACCTGTTTCTAATCCACACTGCATATTAGAACCAAATTAGTACCAACCAATAATTAAAAGTTTCTTAAAACATCCTTAAAAGTTACTAAGCGATCACAATTGATGGCTCCGATTGTAGAGGAGTCATCACCGCTTTTATCGGAGAAGAAGTAAAACTAATTGTCTTAGTTTGATGACGATTTTCCTGAGAACCTGAGTTGGGAATTTCTAACCTACAGTGAGAGCAAAGCCAGAAACTACGGCGTTTGCTGAGATGCAGCAGCATGGAGGTGGAACAACATGGACAATTATTGACACTCATAATTTTTATTTACCTTAACTAAATGAAACAAATTTTTCTTAAAACTTAATTTGTCTGTATATCTCTAATATAAGTAAGATTTTAGAGATGTGAAGGAATTGTCAAAGTATGAAACATTTACATCAAGAAACCTTAACTTATAGGTCTTGATCACTGTCATTTTCGCGAAATAAATGTTAAAGAAATATAGATATTGCTTAAATTTTTATTTAACCTGTTACCATGTTGCCTCAGGCAAAAAAAACGATCTGTATGATTGATAACTTTTTGATTTGGCTATGGAGTCGAATTTATTGAACTGCGAAAAATAATTACTGTGCTATTAGCATGATGAGCGATCGCGCTAGGAATATTACCTCTAACCACATTTTGTAGTAAACCTTCGTTGCTGGCGCCTAAAAGTACTAAGCCGTATTTTTTGCGTTGGGTAAGCTCAATAATGGCTGTTGATACGGAATAGGCAGGAATTAACAGAGGAATAACGGGATAAGTGAGGTTCTTCTTCAGCAAAATGGCAGCCTGTTCAAAATCTTCCGAAAAGTCCAACGATTGATCAGGGTAGGATACCTGACATAACTGTATTTTGGGTGGAATATGGCTCAATTGGGCTAAAGCGGGCAAAATAGTCAGGAGTTTTTTAACGCGCTCTCCTCCAGTAGTGGGAATTAGCCATTTATGTCGCAGGCGAAGTTGCTGAGGAAAAGCATGGGGAGCCGAACCAAGTTTGATTAGCATTAAATCACAGGGAGCCTGTTGAATTAACGAGTCTACTACGTTGCCAAAAATCGCTTCTATGCCTGGATGTTTAACCTTCCAACCCATGATTAGTAAATCAATATGTTCTCTGGTAATAGTTTCCAAAATCGCTTCACTAACATCCGTAGCAACGCGGATTTGAGTATGGATCGAGATGGCTGCTTCTTTGCCCCAGGTTTCTACTTGCTGCATTAACTGGCGAGCATCATCCGAATCTACCTTAGCTTGGGCGGGATAGACATGATGGGGAACCGAGATTACACGCAGACATTCAATTTCGTATTGATAAGATTTGGCGATCGCTCCTGCGATGGTAAGCAATGCCATAGTGTGTTCGGGGTTAGCCAAAGGCAGCAAGATTCTTCCTGTACCCGTTGCGGGAGAGCGACTTTGATAGATCACATAGGATGGTTCGATCCTGGCTTTAGATTGGTGCTCGTAATTTAACTGTTTCGCTTCTGCTTTGATAATATCGCTGCGGGTAATAATTCCGAGGAGTTTGCTTCCTTCCGTCACTGGTAGACGGGATAACTGGTAACGATTTAATAAATATAAAACATCTGCCAAAGAAGTCTCTAGAGATACTGTAATTGGCTGAGGAGTCATGACGTCTTTAAGCACCAGGGAAGTAGTCTGTTTGCTATCTTGAGGAATGTCTGATTGGGTAATAATTCCTACTAACTTGCCATCTTCGACTACAGGGAAACCACGATGATGCGATCGCGACATTGCTTTGATCAACTTTGCTAATGGAAGATTACTGGGCAGAGTTTCTACTCTCGACTGCATGACATCATTTGCCGTTAAGTCTGCCATAAAGTCGTTTTGGGGATTATCTTCTGTCAGTTCGATCCCGCTGGCTTCTAGTAAATGTTCATATAGAGAACCTTTGGCGACGCTTTCTGCCACAATATATGCCACAGCACAGGTAATCATTAAAGGCAGAACTAAATTAAAATCTGCCGTCATTTCAAAGACAATAACGATGGCTGTTACGGGAACCCTAACCACTGCGGTAAAAAAAGCACCCATCCCTGCAAAGGCGAAGGTATAGGGGGATTCAGAACTAATTAGAGCCACCTCTCCTAAGCCAACTAGGTATCCTAAAGCAGAACCCAGTACTAAAGCGGGGGCAAACAACCCTCCAGGGGCACCAGAGCTATATGCCAAGATAGTTAGGCAAAATTGAGCGATAAATACCATAGCCGTAGTTTGCCAGGTAAACTGTCCCGCAATTAATAATTCCCTTAACCCTGCATTATCTTGAAAAAAAGGTGGTAGCCAAGCAATGATACTGCCTGAGATTAACCCCGCAATTCCGATCCGAATCGGCATTGGCAATGGTAAACTGCGCCCAAATTTCATGCCGCTAATGATAGAACGATTGAAGATTCCCCCTAAGACACCTGCCAGAATACCTAACACTATATAGAAGGGAATTTCTGGTACCGCAAAGCTACCCCGACGAGCAGAATCAATTACCGCCAAGGGA
>CALLPS010000196.1 GCA_938015355.1 uncultured Pleurocapsa sp. | reverse complement strand
ATGAACTCCAACCTGTTAGTCAGTATCATCATCAATAATTATAATTATGAGCGGTTTTTAGCCGAAGCAATTGATAGTGCTTTAGGTCAAACTTACGAGCATATAGAAGTAATTGTGGTTGATGATGGCTCAACGGATAATTCTCGTCAGATTATCGCGGAATATGGTGAGCGCATTCTGCCGATTTTGCAACCCAACGGAAAACAGGCGGCAGCTTTTAATAGTGGCTTTGCTCGTAGTAAAGGAGAAATCATTATCTTCCTTGACTCGGATGACTATCTCTTTCCGCAAGCCGTCGCCGAAATTGTCAATATTTGGCAACCAAACTTGGCTAAGGTGCATTATCGCTTAAATGTTGTCGATGGAGTAGGTAAATCTCTCGGTTATTCCTCTCCTCAAGGTACGGCTCCCTTGTCCCAAGGAAAAGTATGGCAAGCCTTGTTGGAAACAGGATGTTATAACAGCACTCCTACCAGTGGTAATGCTCTAAGTCGTCAGGCTCTAACTAACTTATTTCCCATTCCTGACCAATATAAGCTGACTGCCGATGACTACTTGTCTTTTCAAGTACCGTTTTACGGAGATGTGGCAGCTATTGAGCAACCTCTAGGAGTATATCGGGTACACGATAGCAACCAGTGGGCATTAGCTACGGTGACAGGCGATCGCTTTAAACGGTTTGTGCGTCATGATATTCAAAATTTCGCTTTGTTAACCAAAAAAGCGGAAGAATTAGGCTATAAGATGCCTTCAGACCTAGAACAGCGTTCAATTGGTCGTTTATGGTCGCGAATTATATCTTTAAGACTTAATGCTCAGACTCATCCTGTGGAGAGCGATCGCTCTTATCAGTTGATTTATCAGGGAATTAGAAGTCTTTGGAAATATTCTGAATTTAATGTTCCCAAACGCATCTTCTACAGCCTGTGGTTTATCTGGGTGGGCTTAATGCCTCTATCTTTGGCGAAACCAGCAATTTCCTGGCTTTTTGCCCCCCACCATCGTCCAAAACTAGTGAGTTGGACAACCAACAAACTACGAACTCTTATGAGTTAAAGCTCTTTTGTCTGGCACCGAGCTCTTAAGCAAAATTTCCTTAAATATACGGTTGCAGATCTCTCTACTTTATTACTACAAAAGTACTATTAGAATCAATAAATATATACCATGTTGAATTTAAGTCCTAGCCCCAGAAACCGCCTTTACACTGATCTCAATAGTTATACCGAGTTCCTAGGTTATGTCCTGGGAGGAAAGTTTATCAACAGCAAGAAAGATATTGAACGTTTTGAGCATGAATTACGGGTACGATTTAATTCTCGCTATGCTGTCTGTGTTTCCCAGTGTCGTGTCGGGATTTATTTTGCGGTCAAAGCCTTGATCAAGCCTGGACAGGAAGTGATCATGTCTCCTTATACTATTGCCGATGTGATTAACATGGTAATTTTTGCGGGAGGTCGTCCTGTATTTGCCGATCTTGATCGGGAAACTTGCAATATTGCTGCGACGGAAGTTGAACATTTAATTAATGCCAATACGGGAGCAGTTTTAATTACCCATTTACACGGAGTTGCTGCGGAAGCCCATCGGATTAAAGAAATTTGCGATCGCTCGAATATTCCGATGATTGAAGATTGTGCTCAGTCTTTCGGTGTAGAAGAGCAAGGAAAACCTGTAGCTACTATCGGTGACGTAGGTATTTTCAGCTTGGAAATGCACAAAAACTTGCCTACTTGGCGGGGAGGAGTGGTTATTACCGAGCGTGATGATGTGATGGAGTTGATTGAGAAGGAGTCGAAAAACTTTTCTACTTCCCCACTACCTTTAATATCTGCCAAAGTGAAATCAGGCATCAAGCATGATCTAGTAACTTCTCCCGTTTTCTTTCCCTTCGTTTATCCAATTTTGCGTTACAGCATGTTGAAAGACGTTGAAGTGATTAATAAGAGTACTCAAAGAAAGCCTCAAGAAAGTCAGGCAGCATCAGAATTACCTGATGTCTATAAATCTTATTACACTTCTTTCCAAGCTCGTATTGGTCTATCTCAACTTAAGGAAGTTGATGCCAATATTGAGAAAAGAATTGAATACGGTCGTATGTATCACGAAGGTTTAAAAGATATCGAGGGGTTGATCTTGCCTCCATTGCGGAGTGATAAATCCATTACCTATCTTTGGTATCCTCTTCAATGTCCTGACCGCGAAGTGCTACGGCTGTTTATGTTTGAACAAGGTCGAGATATCGCTCTAGGACACTTTATCAATAATGCTGATACTGCTACCTTCGAGCAATATTATCGTGATTGCCCCAATGCTAGAGCAGTTGCGGATGGACTAGTTTACTTGCCTACCTATCCTAGCTATTCCCGCCGTGATGTCGAGAAAAACATTGAAGTTATCAAACTCTACTTTAGTACCCAGGCAAAACAAGTAAAACCACAAGAAGTAAAACCCCAGGAAGTCTTAGTTAGCGGTTAAAGATTGCCGACTTTTAACTTTATAGCAATACGCACTTTTTTTTAGGACACTCATTGCTCATTATTTGCGAAGCTTATCCTTTAGGACTCATTACTTACGAGCAGTTAACTAATCTTGTCCTAACCGATTAACGTACTGCGATATTTGTAGACCGTTGCCACCTTTGTCACGAGACATTCCCAGATTATAAGATTCGTCAGGTAAATTTATGCTAATTAATGCTGAAACAATTCAAGATGGAGGCATCATCACCTCTGAGATTGCTGTGGTTGGTGCTGGTCCAGCAGGGATAGTCTTAGCTTTAGAGTTGGCTAAAGCAGGTTTTGATATTGCTCTACTAGAAAGTGGTAACTTGGATTTTGATCAAGCAAGTCAAAATTTAGGTGATGCTAGCTATGTTAATCGGCAATTTCACGCACCTATGTCTGAATGTACTCGGCGACAAATAGGTGGCACATCTACTATTTGGGGTGGGCGTTGTGTCCCTTACGATCCCGTGGATTTTGCTGAACGCAACCATGTTTCTCACTCTGATTGGCCCGTAACCTATGATGAGTTGGAGGCTTATTTTCAGCGAGCATCTGATTACTTCTTGTGTGGTCGGGCTGAATTTGACATCAACAATATCAGTCACATTGAGCAGAAGTCAATTGTCCCAGGTTTACCCGATGAAGATGTACTCACTTCAACTCTAGAGCGATGGTCATTACCGACTAACTTTGGCAAAGAGTATCTCGATCAGTTAAAAAAATCTGAACACATTAAACTATTTTACGGCTTGACCTGTACTGAAATTGCCACTAATGAACAAGGAGAAAAGGTTAAATTACTCCAGGCAAAAACTCTTGGCGGGAAAGAGATCAGTATTAAATGCAAGAAATATATCTTGGCAGGGGGGGCATTAAATAATACGCGTTTACTCATGGCTTCTGATAGTAAGCATCCTGGAGGGATTGGGAATCATAGTGAATTATTAGGTAAGTTTTACATGGGGCATCTCTCAGGGGATATT
>CALLPS010000195.1 GCA_938015355.1 uncultured Pleurocapsa sp. | reverse complement strand
ATTAGATTCAAAACAGACAGTTACGAAAACCAAAAAGATTAAGTTATTGATTGTAACCACTGGTTTAGGGAGTGGCGGGGCAGAAGTAATGCTCTGTAGTTTGCTGTCCCACATCAATCGTAATTACTTTGAGCCAAGCGTAATTTCATTGATGGACAAGGGGATATTTGGAGAGCAAATCGAGCAGTTAGATATTCCTGTTCACTGTGTAGGGATGTTGCCAGGTAAAACAACTATAACTTCCGCTCTACGTACTATTGAATTAATCAAACAAGTTAAGCCAGATGTGATTCAAGGCTGGATGTATCATGGTAATTTAGCAGCGCAATTTTTCAATTTCTTTGCTGCTCAAAAAATTCCCATATTGTGGAGTATTCATCACTCTATCCATGATATATCCTCAGAAAAACTTCTTACCCAAGGAATAATCCGTTTTGGTAGCTGGTCTTCTCAATATATCAGTAAAGTTGCTTTTGTTTCGGAGAAAAGTCAAGCTCAACATCTTCAACTTGGTTACTCCAAAGATAATAGCTATATAATTCCTAATGGTTTTAATACTACTCAATTTCAACCTTCTGTTGAGATTCGACAAAAATTTCGTCAAGAATTAAACATTTCCGAGAATACTTTTCTCATTGGCTCTCTAGCGCGATATGATCCGATGAAAGATCATGCCAATTTACTGAGAGCCGCTCATGTGCTGTTGGCAGAATTACCTGAAACCAAATTTATCTTGCTCGGAAATAGAGTTGATTATCAAAACCAAACCTTAATTAGGCTAATTAATGAATTAGGGATTGGTCATAATGTGCATCTTCTAGGAGAGAGGGGAGATGTTGCACAAATTATCCCTGCTTTGGACGTATTAACTTCTTCATCAGCTTACGGGGAAGCTTTTCCCTTAGTGATTGGCGAAGCAATGTCCTGTGGAGTCCCTTGTGTAGTAACCGATATTGGAGACTCAGGAATGATTGTTGGTAACACAGGGAAAGTTGTCCCGCCGAAAAACCATATTGCTCTAGCTAAGGCTTGGCAAGAAATGATTACTATGGATAGATCAGCCAGAGTGGCTTTAGGTAAATTGGCTCGTGACAGGATAGTGGATAAATTTTCCTTACTTTCTATCGTTGATCAATACGAACATCTGTACCAAGAAGTAGTTAACTATGAGCATTGATCTCGATTCTCCTCTAGAGAAGTATTTCCCAAACTCTAAAGCAATTCCCACTGCTGCTTATGTTCATATTCCCTTCTGTCGTCGTCGCTGCTATTACTGCGATTTTCCGATTTCAGTCGTGGGGGATCAAGAAACTAAATCGGCATCGATCATGATGGAAGATTATATTGCAGCTTTAGTTAAAGAGATCCAGTTAACCCCATCCCCTCAGTACCCCCTCAAAACAGTTTTTTTTGGTGGAGGGACTCCTTCTTTATTATCTCCCCAAGATTTAAAGCAAGTTCTTCGGGCGATCGCCAATAAATTTGGGATTACTAATGATGCCGAAATCTCCATGGAAATCGATCCAGGGACTTTTGATCGAGATCATCTCTTAGGATATATCGATGCTGGAGTCAACCGTTTCAGTATCGGAGTACAAACTTTTGATGAGGAGTTACTAAAAGTTTGTGGGCGCTCCCATACCCTCTCAGACATCATGCAAGGGATAAATATTATCAAGCAATTAAATATCGATAACTTTAGCTTAGATCTGATTTCGGGATTACCTCACCAAACCCTAGCCAATTGCCAGTCATCTTTGAATCAGGCAATTGCGATCGCGCCAAAGCATATCTCTTGTTATGATTTAGTACTTGAACCTGTTACGGCTTTCGGCAAACAATATCAGCCAGGGGAAACACCTCTCCCCAATGATGATGATACCGCCGAGATGTATCGGATAACCCAGAAAACCCTTACCGCAGCAGGATACCTTCATTATGAAATATCTAATTATGCTCAACCAAACTATCAATGTCGTCATAATCTAGTCTATTGGAAAAATAAACCTTATTTCGGCTTCGGCATGGGTGCCGCTAGCTATGTTGCCGAAAAAAGATTTAGTCGTCCCCGCACTCGCAGAGCATATTACAATTGGCTAGAAACTGGAGCGATCATTGACATACCGAAAATATCTCCTACGGACTATTTATTAGAAACTCTAATGTTAGGTTTACGTCTAGCTGAGGGTGTAAGTTTAGCTAAATTCACCCCCAAAAACCTTCAAGTAATTTTGTCCTGTCTCAAGCCCTTCCATAATCAAGGATGGATAGAAATTGTCGATCATGATGGTCAACAGCTAGATTTAACAGATCAAAACTTCATTAGGGAGAAATCAGTAAGATTGCGTCTTCGAGATTCGGAAGGATTTCTTTTTTCTAATACTATTCTTGCTGCTTTATTTGCAAAATTCGAGTAAGCAACCCTAAACTAAAGTATATTTATACTGCTCAAGTTTCCGAATCTGAGGTCGGATTTTCCAGAAAGGTTGGAGATAAGAAAGCAACCACGGCACCTAACATAAAACCGATAATATTACGAAATAGGGGCAAAAATTCAGGAGTACGGATTACTACGGGACCCATCCCAAAAGCAATAAATAAAATTCCCCATAATGGAGACATAATTAAACCCCACTGCCAAGCAATAAACTGATCCTTATCTCGAGGAATCACCGCTACTCCTAAAATTATTCCCCCCACAATTGAACTAATCAAAGTCAAGATCCACTGCTCTTGCGGCAGTCCTGGCACTGCGTTACAACCATTTTTTTGCAGACATCCTTTAACTGATTCCAAAGCTTCGACAATGGCATTATTTTCTCCATGCTCTCGAATATAGTACATGTTGCCAAAGCGAGTCTGAAGTTCAATCCAGAAGTTACGGGGCAGCAATTCATATACATCATCACCAATACTGAAAGCTAAGAGGTTTCCTCCTCTACTATCAGCTACTAGCAGAATACTTTTGTCGTCCAAACCCCAGAATTTCTTTACGGCTCGACCAGGAGAGCGATCATACTGGGTTAGAACACGCATTTTCCAGCCTGTTTCCGCTTCAAATTCTGCTAAATTTTCAATTAATGATTCTTCTTGCAACTGTGGTAATAAGTTAGCTAAGTCTACGACAGGAGTTACTTCCTCTGGTAATAACTCTGGATTGTTGACTGCCAAAGCAGGGGTTGTTAAGCAAGTTGTTACAACTAACAAACAAGTCCCTAACATAAGGAGGGCACGCTTTAAAAGACTATTTACCATGACTGTTTTATTTAAAGATTTTTTAGTATACAATTTTTAATTTTTAATTTTAAATGTTTAAGAAGGTTCTTAATTTTCGTTACATATATTTACCTTACATTAAGATTATCAGTAATTAGTAGCCCTGAATACTCTATTTGGAAAACTAGGTGAAAAATATTGTCTATAGATTACTGGACTTAAAGTTTTTTCTGGGATGCCTTTGGTGCGAATTTCCCTGATCTTCTTGAGCTTATAGAGTCGGAAGCACGATGAATCTGAGGATGGCTCCATACTTTCCAAGCCTCTTTGACTCCTGCAATTAAACCAACACTACTTTGCTGTACTTGCTGTACCTGTTGCTTGGCGTTAACTAAACCTTGGTCTACTTGTTTTACTACTCCTGTGGCGTTGTTGATTCCCTGATTAAGATCGTCAGTTAGATCTCCGACCTCTTTCCCTGTAAGACGTATTGCTTCTAGAGTTGGAGGAAACTCTCGATTGAGGGTATCAAATAGTTTTTCGGCACTGCGAGCTGCTCTGGCTACCTCCTGTAAAGTAGGAATTGTTACGAGTAAAACAGCAAATAAGCTAAATGAAACTAGAAGCAAAGAAAATCCTAGCCAAAATAAAGGGTCTATCATAAAGGTTGAGCATAAGATCACATCACTCAATTTTAAAGGCGATCGGTATTAGAAGAGTTCAAATCCTGAGGGGTCGTATTTAATTTAGTACTCTGTGTGGTTGCTCTACTCGTTTCAATTCCTGCGGAAATCGCTTCTCGTAGTCTATCTAACGTACCTTCCCAGTTTTCTAAAGTAGACTCAGAAAGTCGATCTGCTTGTAGCTGAATGCTAGTGCTCAGATCTTCTGCTAATTCAGGTAAAGCATCCGCCGATTTTTTAATTACTTTCCTGGTTTCTTTGCCTGTCCGTGGTGCAACAATTAACCCGAGTAGAGTACCAACAGCGCTACCAATCATTAATCCGCCGATAAACACCCCCACGGGATTCTGTTTTGGCATTTGTCTTTTCCTCTTCCCAACTTGATTAACTTAAGCTTATCAGTAGAATAGTTTCCCGAAACATCATTAAAAAATACAGTTAGGGAAGATAAAGGTAGGGCTAAAGTGATAGCTATTTGAGTAACTGTTGAGTAACTGTTGACTCTGACTTGACTCTGAAGTTATTTTACGGAAAACTTAGAATGTGGGATAGCAAACAATCTAGCTATTGTTAATCTTAAATAAGATTTTCATAGAATCAAGTACATCCCTTAAAATATATATGATAGAAAAAATATAATAAAAAACTACTAATTAAGTAGATTTTAAAATAGTATCGGTTTTCAAGCGATCGCAAAATAAGCAAGTAAATGGAAACATTAGAGTTCATCATCTATCCCGATGGTCGAGTAAAAGAGACAGTTACTGGTATTGTGGGCTCTTCCTGTGAAGAGGTAACCGCAGCGATAGAAGAGCAATTAGGCATAGTTGTTAATCAGCAGCAAACTGCTGAATATTATGCTCAGGAACAGGTTCAGTCAACTACGGTTGCTTCTCAGCGCAACTACAGCGATTGGTAAATTGATACAACAGCTTGATTAAATATTCATTTCAATACAATTTAGATAGAGGAAATTTATGTCACATTTCAGCAATATTAAAACTAAGATTCGTAACCTAGATTCTTTGAAAGCAGCACTTAATAATCTGGATGTAGATTGGAAAGACGGTCCAGCAGTTGTCAGAGGCTATCAGGGTCAGACTCATCAGGCGGACATCGTAGTTGAGCAAAACAACAACTATGATTTTGGATTTAGCTGGAATGGCAGTGAATATGAACTTGTTGCTGATTTACAGTACTGGCAACAACCTTTAACCGTTGACGGTTTTCTTCGTCAAGTTACTCAAGGATATGCTTATCAAACTGTAGTTAAAGAAACTGCTAATCAAGGTTTTACCATTACAGAACAAGCCAAAAATCGAGATGGTTCCATTCGTCTAGTTGTTCAACGTTGGAGTGCATAATGTCTGATTCTTCTGATATCAAGCCTAGTGGTTTTGAGCCAGAATTAGGTGGAATTTGGCGGCAAAAAGGGGTTTATGTAGAGGAAAATATTTGTATTGGCTGCAAACATTGCACTCATGTGGCAGTTAATACCTTTCGCATTGAACCCCAGTACGGAAGAGCTAGAGTGTTTAACCAGGATGGAGATGCAGAAGAATTGGTGGAAGAAGCAATTGACACTTGTCCTGTTAACTGTATTCACTGGCTAGACTACACAGAATTGAAGGATATGGAAGAGGCAAGAAGTAATCAGATAATTCAGAGTTTAGCAATTCCTCCAGAGATGAGACGTTCTCTTTTAGCCAAAAAAAAGCGGTTTAACAGTTCTTCTGCCGCCCAATTTAATAAACAGAATGGAATTAATTAGTTCCATAGCATAATCAATTCTATTTATCCATCACTTCCCTGATTGTATTGGACGCGATCAGGGTTTTCTATGGAGCTGGATCTATTAATATTTCGGAGCTATTATCCCAACGTTCTAGTTGATCATTTTTTGCTAAGAAGTCTTGTAATTTTTGTCGATAAATTATTCTGTAATCATCGAAATTGTAATCATCCACTCTTAATCCAAAAGTATCATCAGGCTCTCCCTGGAGAATTTTTGCGATCCGATTATTCACTTCGACTGAATAATGACTTCCGTCAAAAGTATTGTCTGGGTTTTGGGTCACTTCTGAAGGAATAGAAAAATCATACAGTGCGTCAAATTCCTGAGATAGCTGATGAAAAGCAGATAGATAGCAGTCCATTAATCCTCTGCCATAAGTATCATTGACCATACTCCAGGCAGATCTAGGTGGTACATAGGCTACAAATTTGGCGTTGGGAAAAAACTCTTTAAGACTAGCAAAAGTTTCTACTACAGATAAATCGCATCTCTGTAATGCTGCTGGATCATAAAATGTAGGAGTATAAGTAGGAGGAGTGGCAAAATCCACAGGCTCAAAATTTTGGTCATAGAAACTACCAGGATCAGGACTCACTCCTAATAATGTCATGGCAGAAAACAAGAGGACATCTGCTGATAAATAAGCTTCTAAAGGAGATTGAGTCTGAAGACTCTGGACGGTAATTGGTTGTTGCTCTTTTCTCTCTTTCTCTACAAAATTAAAACCATCTATACCGATATACACCATATCAGGTTCAATGCCTTGGGTTTTCAGAAAATTGGCATAGCTAATAAAGTCAGGAATTTCTGCCCCTTTGAGAGCATAATTAAAACACTTATTATTGGTAAACTCGGACTTTCTGAGGGCTGTTACCCGAGAACTACCAAGGATTATACAGTCATAGCCCACTTTATCTTTGGTTCGGAGAAAAAGATTTGTTTTAGTGATGCGTTCGTTGAAAGCAAAATTTTTTCCAGTGAGAATATTTCCGTGGTCATACCATAAGGGATCAATTAGCCAGTTAATTCCGGCAACAGAACCCAAAATAAAAGAAGTTACTAAGCCATAAAGACCGAAACTAAATTTTGTATTCTTGTTTTTTTCGGCAAGTTGAGGGGCGGACATTTCTGGAACTCTATGTTTACCTAATTTAAAAAATCCTATAGCAGCACTTTTAAAATTCATTTTTATCTAGTAAGAGTATACGTTTTAAAATTAAAATTGGAAATATAGAAATTCGCTAACCCGAGAAAAACAGAGCAGAGAAAGGGATGTTAATCCTGCCACAACTATTGTCCAAATCTTATTCGGTTTCCAAGATAAAGATTGCCAAAATCTTTTTTGCCACTCAAATTGATGATACTCAATGGGTTCAGTCAACGCTGGGTTATATTTATCCATCCATTGTTGCGTATTTGGCGTAGACCAAGCAATCAGGAGCAGGATCAAGATACCAAAAGTAGCGTATTTTTGGCTAATACCAACATTGACAGTAAAACCGAGGAATTCTACCCCAAAATTTCTCAAAAAGCCCAGATATGGAGCTAAAAATTGAGCTAGATTGACACCGTTGAAACCAAACATTGACCTCAAAATAGAAGTTGCTGTATCAAAATTATTAGCTTTGAAAAATACCCAGGAAATTACCACGGCGATAAAAGTTGTGATCCAGCCAATACTACGAAGTATCCAACCATCATTTTTCAAGTTATGTCCCAAACCTTGGCGAGCAGATCGATATAAATGATTAATTATTAGATAAAAACCATGCAAGCCTCCCCAAAAGATAAAAGTCCAACCAGCACCATGCCATAAACCCCCCAACAGCATAGTAACTAGCAAATTGAAGTATCGTCGAAATTCTCCTCTACGACTTCCTCCCAAAGGAATGTATAAGTAATCTCGAAGAAACTGAGAGAGGGTAATATGCCATCTACGCCAAAAATCGACAATGCTAATCGCTTTGTAGGGAGAATTAAAATTCAACGGTAGCCTAATCCCAAACATATATGCGGCACCAATTGCCATGTCCGAATAACCAGAAAAATCGAAATAGAGCTGTAGACTGTAGCCTAATGCGCCCACCCAGGATTCAGAAAAAGTAAGATCAATCCCCTGGGATGCAGCAGCGAAAGCTAAATTAGAATACTCGGCAATGCGGTCAGCAAAAATTACTTTCTTAAATAAACCAGCAATAAAGACTGTCAACCCTATAGATAAAGTTCTTTGACTAAATTTATAGATAGATGCTTGCTCAAACTGCGGTAATACTTCCCGATGATGAACAATAGGCCCTGCAATTAATTGTGGAAAAAAACAGACAAACAACATATATTTACGTAAATCATATTCTTTAGTTTCTCCTCGATATGCATCCACTAGGTAGGCAATCTGTTGAAAAGTAAAGAAAGAAATTGCTAAAGGAATAACTACAGCAGGTAAGTCAAAACTAGTGCCTATGAGACGATTAATATTGCTAATCAGGAAATTAGAGTATTTGAAATAGCTGATTAATCCTAAGTTGAAAATAATTCCCCCGCTAAAGATTATTTTCTTTACGGAAGGCTTTTGAATTACATTACTTAGTAGATAGCCCAAACAGTAATTAACGGCCATGGAAACGATAATTAATGGTAAATTTAGGGGTTTCCATCTGCCATAGAAAATTAAGGAAGCAATTATTAGACAAATAATTGGTAACTGCCTCTTTACATTTTCTGTGCTTCTACCTAACCAGAAAAATATTATTAGAGTAATTGGTAGGAAAAAGAAAATGAACTCAAAAGAATTAAAAAACATGAATTTACTTCAAATACTTGACATTATTTATCACAACTTTTTTATTTTGTATACAAAGCTAAAATAAATTAAACTATTTTTTTGTAAGCTATATTCTACTATGACGTGTATATTAGGATTGAGATAAAATTGCAATTTATTTATTTTTATTTTAAAGGTATTTTTGTCGAAATTTAGTGCATGATTATATTTAAAAAAAATAGATTAGAATACTTTATCCAGGCAAGTAATCCTGTTTAGTTTCTCTGCGATAGATGAGAAAAACGATAATCCACAAGCAAATCAATCTTAAAGAATCAGAAATTAGAGTGGCGCAAGCTGCCCCTTTCCAAGAAAACTGCGGAATCAGCCATATGTTTAATAAGATATTGATCATTGCCGCACCGACCTGTACTATGCTGCGAGCTTTCTGATTTCCAGAGCCAGTTAAGGTATCCGCTGCCAAATATTGAAAAGTAGCGATCGCAGGAAGAGGAGATAACCATAAAAGAGCCTCAATGGCTTCACGATATTCTTCCCCCAAAATTGCAGGAATAAAAGGAGCCAATAGCCAATAGCCAATCACACTGGCGATCGCGTATAATGTCAAAAAAGGCAGTAAGCGTTTAGCAAAATCTAAACTTCCTTTAATTCCTGATGCTCCATGCTGAAAAAACCTAGTGTAAGTAGCTCCAGATAAAGCTAGCAAAGGGACACTACCGACATCAATAAAGCGGTAAGCAGATCCATAAATACCAGCAGCACCAACGCCAGCTAGTTTACCAAGCATAGACTTATCTAAGTTAGCATTGATATTATTCGCTGAGGTGCTAATAGAGAAATATAATCCTTGAGTAATATTTGACCTTAATTCAGACAATACTGGACGAGGTGAACCCAGCATTTTATTGATTAACAGGATAGTGACTGTAGCCATAATTACTGAACTAGCAAAATATAAACATCCCCAAGTAGCAACGCTTGGATTTGTAAAAAATACGGCTAAAGAAAGTGCCGCTAAAAGCTTACTACAGGTATTTAAAATTCCTAATTGTGCTGTTTTATTTACCATGTTAGTTGCCATCAAAGACTTAAATCCCAGATCTAAGAGAGCTAAGCCAATTAAATCAGCAAGTAATATCAATAATATTGTTCCCCACTGAACATTTTGAGGAAAAATACCTCGAAAAAGTAGCAATAGAATAACAGTAAAAAGAGTTCCATTAGCAGCCGAAATTACCAGGCCATTACCCCAGTATGTGCGAAATGTTTCTTTGTTAGTAGAAACATTTTTGACTAGTAAATGTTCACTTCCCAACAATACGAAAGGAAAAACAATTGAAGCGATCGCAGTAATAACAATAAATGAACCATAGTTATCTTTGCCTAATAAACGAGCAACAATTATAAAATATGCTGCCTGCATTACTACATTAAATAACTTAGAAAATAACATCCAAAGTGTATCCTTTGCGAGGTTACTTTGCAATAGATTTGCTGCCTTAATCCTAATAGCTGCTAGCTTCATAATTTTCTTTTCATTTGCTGAATATTTAGCTTAAGGTACAAATCATTCAGTAATGGCATATTTATCTTGTTTGGCGATGACTAAAGAATAAGATATTGCTGCATATATAGCCCAAAAAGAACTATTCATATTAGAGATTGTTCCTTCTGTTAAATTAGACAGCAAAATATAGGTTAGAAATAAGAGGGGCCAAAACCCTACGGGGGTATTACTTATTCTTAGCAAAGCTAAAGACTGTACTGTAGTACTAATAAAACTGACAATAAAGATGCCCAGCCCCACAATCCCGATGGATAACCAAATATCTAAGAACCCATTATGGGAGTAAATTACAGCTATTTTCATCGCTAATTGAACATAGCCAGAAGGTCCATCAAAGCCATTCCAAAATGCCGTCATTCCATAACCTAACCAAGGGCGTAACTGAATTTGATCCCAAACATATTGCCAGATAAATGTTCTGCCTGACAAAGTGGCATCTTTGCCTAGGGAACTAAAGATAGAATCGGAGCCGACATATCCAGCAACTAAGATTAAACTAATAAAACCAAGAATCGTTACCGCTAAGATAGCGGAAATCATTACCTCATAACGCCAACGAAAAATGCGATAAATGAGACATAAAATCAACATCAAGGCAAAAGTTCCTAACGCTGTTGTCGATTGAGACATTACCATTGCTCCGCAATTGAGTACCAGTAAACCCCAGTACAGCCAACTATATTTTCCTCCTCCCAGTGCATTAAGTAGAAAAATGACCCCTCCAGGAGCCATAAATGCACCAAATTGATTTTTATGAGTGAATACCCCCCGCAAAGCTCCCTCATGAACGCCACCCATAATGCCGTATTTAGGAATTCCGATGGCGAACAAAATACTTAAAATGAGAAGCAAACCATATGTCCAAGTCAGAAGTTGCATCTGTTCTGAGAGAGTGTAGCGAGTCGCTAAATACAAACCAAAACCAGTAGTTCCCAGAGCATAAATACTAAATCTTAGAGTTTGGTCAGGATTGATTGACCAGAAATATGAGAAACAAACAACTCCAATTAAAATCCAGAGGAATATATTATTGGAAAATGTTACCCAAGATCTTTTCCATCTCATGGCTAACAAGACAAAGGTTACTAGATAAATAAGCACTGATATTTTGGCGTTAATTGAAAGATCAAGGCTAGTAACATTGACCCCATCCCCTTCATTGGCTCCTCCAGTCAAAAACAAAGGAATAATGGCTTGAGATATATGAATTAAAGAAAATAAGGAAAAAATAAATTCAAAATATTTTAGTAGGTTATTCTGGCTTTTGGTCATATAAAATCAAGGTTATTAAAGGACGGTAATTAATAATGTAGGTTTATTAAAAAAATTGAGTTGCTGCCAAAGTTGGATCTTTGCTTCAAGTAGATTACTATTATGGCGACAGGAAATTGCCGCCATTTTTACTGGGATAGCAAAGCTTTACACAAGTGCATTGCAAAATCAATGTAATGATTCTGACAGCGTTAATCATTAATTTCTGCATTAATTTAATTTAAAGATAAATATTTTAAGCAGAATAAGCTGAACTAGGCACTTTTTCCAGTAAATTCTTCCCCTATAGATAGTCAGGAATCTTCGCCTCCATCAAATTTAAAATCGTAGGAGCTAAATCGACAGCCTCTCCATTGGTTAAATTGGTTCCGCGAGGAATGTCAGGCTCTTTTCCTATTCCTAATAAGAAACCTTTTTTACTTAAGTTAGGTAAATGTCCTTCTGCCATCCACTCTTCTACTAGTCTTGGTTCTGCTGCATCTAAGCCAATTACAATAGTTGATTTTTTCATTTTTCGCAAAAAAGAATTACTCCCGATTATCAATCTATTTACGAGTGCTATGTCAAAATTAGGTAAATTTTAGGTAAATTTAGGCAGTCGCTGTTTTGGAGTGGGTATTTTTAGACGAACTAGAAAAGTAGTTTTTGCTGTATTTAGCGTGGTATGAATAACGATCAAATTCATTGGGCTTAACACCATTGATGACCATGCCCAAAACCTTTTCAGAGAGGTTAGCGTTGACGATAGTTTCTTGTGCCAAATTAGCGCTCTCATTTTCTACAATTCCTGGACGACTTACAAAGACAATACCATCAGCTAGTTTACTTAGGGTTAAGACATCGGCGGTGACTGCTAATGGGGGAGCATCGATGATAATCAGTTCATATTCCTTTCTGGCAGTAGCAACTAACTCACTCATCTCAGGTGAATCTAGTAACGCGAGAGGATTTGGAATAATAGTGCCAGAAGTTAATAGATCAAGTTGTTTCATTGGCTGAGAAATAACTTGAGCCAAGGGAGTTTTGTGCGCCACAATATCTTTAACTCCAGATTTATTGCTTATTTGCCATAGATCATGCTGGGAAGCTTTTCTTAAGTCACCGTCAATCAATAAAACTTTTCGACCCAATTGAGCCATCGCTGCTGCCAAATTTGCCGCAACAGTAGATTTTCCTTCTCCAGGAACAGAACTAGTCATCAAAATAACTTTCGGTTGTCGCTTAACCGCTAGGAATTTAAGATTGGTTTGAATCATGCGATAGATTTCACTAGCAAAAGAATCTGGCTCTCTCTGGACGACAATTCCTCCTTGAGTACTTTGGAGGGTATCTAACGGCACAATCCCTAATACTTGATAAGTAAATCTTTGTTTAATTTCAGAGATAGTTTTGAGGGTGCGATCCTGCATTTCTAGTAAAATTGCAGTTAGATTAGATAAGAACAGACCCATTACAAACCCCAGAACCAACAGTGGGATTCTTCCCGTACTACCTTCTTCTGGTACTCGACCTGATTCTATAATCTGGGCATTACCCGTTTGTTGATTGATCAGAACATCAATATCAGATTTGTTCTCTAGTAATTTTCCGTATGTGGAACGGGCACTATCAACTTCTCTAAGCAGTGATTGCTCTTGCTTTTCTAGTCTGGGAATCTGTTTTGCCCGATCTAAATAAACCTGTTGATACTGATATAAAGAAGACAGCTCAGTTTGTAAACTCAGCTCATCTATTTTTAGATTAATAAATTTTTCTAGTTGATTGTCCTTTAAATTCCCACCCTGTAATAATCCTTCCGAAACTGCGGCTCCAACATACTGACTTACCAGTCCTTTTAGCTGAGAATTCAAAGCCTGCTTCTTCTCCTTCAGACTAGCTACTATGGGATGATTATCATTAAATCTCTGGCGTTCTTGAGACAACTCTGTTTCCGTAGTGCCTAGCTGCGCCAGAATGCTTTGAACTTGAGGAGTACTCCCTAGTTGATTTGCGGAAATTGCCTGACTTAGATTTAGACCCAATTGATTTTGCAAACTACCAGTTTGGGCTTTTTTGCCCTGAAGTTCAGCTCCAACTGAAGATATTTGACGATTGAGAGTTCCAATTTCAGCAACGAGAATTCTTTTCTCCTCTTGTAGATCGATAACTTGATTTTTTTCATAGAAACTCTGCAAACGAGATTCTAGACCTTGAAGCTTACTCTCAATCTTAGGTATGGTACTGGTAATAAAGCTATCGGCGCTAGCAGTTGCTCTTTTATTACTACTTACATGTTCTTCAACATATACAGCCATCAAAGTATTAACTACTTTTGAAGAGATTATGGGATCAGGATCTTTGTAAGCTATTGAAATAACGTCAGTTCCTCCCACTATCTCGATAGATAATCTTTGCTTAAACTCCTTAATTTTGAGGGGCTCTCCATCAACATTTTCTAGCTTCAACTGGTCTATCGTTTGTTGAATAACTGGCTCGGAAGTCATCCGTAGCCGCTCTGTACTCAGTGGAGTTTGGGTATTAAGCAGTGAGTCAAATTCAGTTGTATTTTGTCCTAAATCGAGTAGATCCTTGGAGGTAGTTTTTCTAAAGAGAATTTTTCCTTCTGATTTATAAGTTCTTTCTAAAAAACTAGTAAGAAAAAAGGTTGTGCCAACAGTAACTACGAAAACAGACAGCGCTGGCAACCAGCGACGTTTGAGTTTGAGGAAATATTCCTCCATATTGACATCAAGTTCTGATCGCTGACTAGGATAAGAACCGTTATTTTTCTGGGGGTTGGTCATAATGTTTTCCTTAAACGTAATTTATAACGTCGAGCTCTACTTTAAAATTAATGTCTTAGTAATTACTGTTATAAAAAATTTATAGTCGATTAGACAGGGGAATATCTTAAAGTTTTGGTAAAGTTAGGGTCAAAAAATATAAAAATCCTAACAAGAAGATTGCAACTAAATTTTTATTAGTGTAAATACGTACATGACAAATAAGTTTTAGCCTTTAATAAAAGCTGACAAAAATATTAAATATTAATTTTTTCAATGAAAATAATTTAAAACTTGGCTCTTCATCATGATTATAACTTGATAAATTTGATTATCAATCCGTATTAGTTTCTAGTCATTAATCACTAGTCTGTCTCAGATATAATCTAATGTTATGGCAATGTTAGATATATTTAGCATCAGAAAGTTAAGTTTACAAAATTGTAGGTACTCGCTTTCCCCTTAGAAATAACTATGTGAGATTAAACTAGACAAATATGACTATCTCAAAACTGGAACAGCAATTATTTAAAACGTTAAATTATTTAATAAGATTAAAGATAAGTAACTAATCTGCTTATACTCCAAAATTTAGATAGTTATATGACTATCATGTGATTTTAAATTTAAACGGTTTGTATTTTCCATGGCAACATTTATTTCACTAGCTTCACAAACTATTGGTTTATTGAAATCTAATACTATTTGCGCTTTACTTTTGACTGCTGGTATGTTGTTAGTCAATTTAGAAAGTGCCTTGGCAGAAAATAATCTTGCGAATGGTATGGAAAAAAACTCTAGTAAAACAATTCAAGGACAATCTGGGGGTTCAGTCGATAGCCAAGGCTGTGGTTTCGTTTCTAGCAGTCCCAGTTATGAGATGAACTTGAAGCAGAAAATTGACTATATGCGTTTTACTGTCAAAGCAGATGGGGGTCAACCTACCTTACTTGTAGTTGGCCCTAATTCAGGGGATAGCTTTTGTGTTTTGGGGGATGAAATATCAGGATTAAAGCCAGAAATTTCAGGAGTATGGGAAGCTGGATACTATCAAATTTACGTTGGAGATCGCACTGGTAGTCAACATAAGTTTGTACTAGATATTTCTACTGATAATTGAATTATGATTGCGAGCTACTTTCTTCAATCGTCTTGACCGATACTTCTACTGCATCTATATCTATTGTTCCAGGGGGAGTGATTCGGCTAAACTGATCCGCTTCAACCTTCAAAACTTCCCCGCAGCTAGGACAGCTAAACTCCGTATTTTTAAATCCTGTAAATTCGTAGCTACAGACTGGACATTGGGCTAGAGTTAGCTTTCGTTTTAACCACCATCTAAATCCCCAAAAGGCAATTACTGGGGCAATAAAAAGTAAAACAACCAAAATTATAAAGCCATTAATTACCCAGCCCAAACCAACACTTGTCAAAATAAAGACAGTCAGGATGATGCCTACCCAGCAGCCAAGACCAGATGTATTAACTTGAAGTAGTTTATTAAAGCGATTATTCACTGTTCTTAGCCACTTGCTTCGATGAATTATTATATTTTATTCTCTTATTCTAGATTATC
>CALLPS010000194.1 GCA_938015355.1 uncultured Pleurocapsa sp. | reverse complement strand
CGTGCCCGTGCGGGAATCAAACGGATTCCGAACCAGTTAATGGCGCAATACTATACTCAAAGAGTTAATGCAGGCTTAATTATCACCGAAGCAACCAGTATTTCTCCTCAGGGAAATGGCTGGCAAAATAGCCCTGGCATTTATACCCCAGAACAAATAGACGGATGGAAGAATATAGTAAATGCCGTTCATGATGGAGGGGGTAAGATATTTTTGCAACTATGGCATACAGGGAGGGCTTCCCATCCCAGTTTTCAGATTGACAATCAACTTCCCGTAGCGCCCTCGGCGATTAAGATCGAAGGTTCAGAAGCCCATACCCCAGAAGGCAAACAGCCTTTTGTCACCCCACGAGCCTTAACTACGGAAGAAATTCCGCAGGTTGTCGAACAATATCGCATCGCCGCCGCTAATGCCAAAGAGGCAGGCTTTGATGGCGTAGAAATTCATGGTGCCAACGGTTATCTAATTGATGAATTTTTGCAATCGAAAACCAATCATCGCACCGATCAATATGGTGGTAACATTGCCAACCGCTATCGCTTCTTAAAAGAGATTGTTGAAGCCGTACTTACTGTCTGGGATGCGGGTAGAGTCGGGGTTAGGCTATCTCCGAACGGAGATTTTAACGATATGGGATCTCCAGATTATCGAGATAGTTTCACCTATATTATCAAGCAATTAAACAATTACCATCTGGGATATTTGCACGTTATGGATGGTTTGGGCTTTGGGTTTCACGAATTAGGAGAGCCTGTAACCTTAGCAGAAGTCAGAAAAATATATGATGGAGTGCTAATGGGAAATTGTGGTTATGATCGTGATGCTGCCGAAAAAGCGATCGCCGATAACCATGGAGACTTGATTGCTTTTGGTCGTCCTTATATTAGTAACCCCGATTTAGCGACTCGCTTTGCGAATAACTGGAAGTTAAATCCTGAATCTGATCCTGCTATTTGGTATTCATTCGATGCCGAAGGCTATACCGACTTTCCTACTTATGAAGAGTCTGGGATTAGTGCTTAGTTGACTGTTCACCCGCATGAATGACGGGTGATTCTAGTTGTTAGTTATCAGTTGTTAGTTATCTAAAAGCAGTAATAATAGTCACGGGATTGAGGGGGGTAAAACGAGTTAGATGACTGATTGGTGTAGAACGAGATATTTGGAGTTGCAATAGTCGATATTGCCAAGAATTATTACTCAACCAATTAATAGCTTGCAATTGATATTCAATAGTCGCAAATGTCATGACAATAATACCTTTAGTTGTTAGTTTTTGATGACAAACATCTAAAATATCAGTTATATTTCCGCCACTCCCACCAATAAAAACCCGATCGCAATTGGGTAAACCTAATAATACTTCGGGAGCCTTTCCGTTAATACTAGTTACATTATCTAGTTTAAATCTGTGGCTATTTTTAGTTACTAACGTCGAACCCATCCCAGTTTTTTCTATTGCATATACTTGGGAACTAGGACATAAGCGTGCTATTTCGATCGAGACGGAACCCGTTCCTGCACCGATATCCCAGACTGTTTGATTGGGTTGGAGAGATAATTCCCCTAAGATAGCTAAACGGACTTCTTTTTTAGTAATTAAACTAGGGCGATCGCGAAAACTCAAAAAACTACTATCAGGTAAACCAATTAGAGGTAAATTAGCTAAATCGATATCATCGGCTTGTGTTTCTCTAATTAAGATTAAAACGTTTAAAGTAGCAAAAAAATTATGATCTAATTTGCTTAATTTAGTTGTTTCTGGGGGAGTAAAATGACTAACTTTTTCCGTTGCATCTCCTAAGTTTTCACAAATATAAAAACTATAGTTAACTGGTAATTCTAAAGCAAGTAAGAGACGAGCGATCGCACTAGGATTATTATTAGTATCTGTTAGTACAGCGATTTTATCTTTTCCCTGTTTAAATAGCTTTACTAATTGATCAGTGCTGCGTCCATGAACGCTAATCAATTGAGCATCTTGCCAAGGAATTTTAAGACGACTAAAAGCTAATTGTACGGAACTAAAGTGGGGATAAAATCGAATTTTTGAAGGATCAAAGTGTTCTAATAACAATCTGCCTAAGCCAAAAAAAAGCGGATCGCCACTAGCTAAAATAACCACCGAATGATGAGCTAGATTTGCCGCAGTTGCGATCGCATCTATGCCAGTTTTTAGATTAACTAGATCTAATTTCTCTGCGGGGTGATCGACAAAATAACCCAGATGACGCTTACTTCCTGCCAAAAAAGTTGCCTCTTGCAGGATTTCCTGTACATCTTTAGTTAAACCCTGACTCCCATCCAAACCAATCCCAACTACAGCAATGCTCACTTAATAATTACTAATTACTCCTCTAGAGACGTAGCATAGACGCGAAGCTTATGCACGACGGACGCGACGTTAGGAGCTTATCCGCAGGTGTATACCACAAGGGCACAACGTCCTTTAGGAAATCCTTTAGGGAGAAGCTAGTACATGCGGCAAAGCGCCTTTGTTTAGGGCTACGTCTCTAAGATTACTCCTTACTCCTTACGCCTTACTCATTACTCTTTACTTCTTACTCCTTACTCTTTACTCATTACTCATTACTTCTTACTCTTTACGCCTTACTCATTACTCATTACTTCTTACTCTTTACGCCTTACTCATTACTCATTACTCATTACTCCTTACTCCTTACTCTCTACTCTTTACTCCTTACTTAATTAGAACTCGAATTACTGGTAAATAAGCGATATCCGACATATAAAATAAAGCCAATCGTAGCAATACTCAGTATACTGCTAACAACATGAAGCAAAGCACCGACAATCGAAAAACTCAACCAGACTCCGCCGATGGCTACTGCCGCCCTACCAAATTTAGGCAAACTATTAAACCACTTTTTGCTGGTATTGATCCAACTTTGCACTTGAGGGGAAGGATTAATTTCTACCTTAGGAAAAACCGACTGAGTGGCATTTTGAGAATCGGTAGCAGTTTCCTGATTTATTTCTGCTTCCATTTCGTCTAGCTTACTTTTTAAATCACGTTCGGAAAAACTCATGACGTTCAACTCTTGTTCTGTGGTAAATGCGGCTATTGTTTTAGGTTAGCAAATAATAGACTGTTAGAGAGAGTGGAGATTTCCCTTCCCCGTTTTCATGATACTACTGAAATATGTTTAACCAAAATATAGAAATCTTACATATTAAGTGTTAATACTAGTTACGGATCAAATCAAGGTTATGAATCATGTTAGAAGCGATATTGTTTGATTTAGACGGTACGTTAGCTGATACAGACTCAATTCACTTTGCAGTTTGGCAAGATATTCTAGTTCGATATGATTTGGACATTGATCGCTCTTTCTATCGTAAGCGGATTTCTGGTCGAACTAATTCTAAAATTATTAAAGATATCATACCCCAGCTAACTTTAGAAGATGCTTGGCAATTAGCGACGGAGAAAGAAGAAACTTATCGCCGCCTTGCTAATTCCTTATTACCCACCCCTGGCTTAGACAAAATAATTGAATTGACGGATCAAGCCTCAATCAAAAAAGCGGTGGTTACTAATGCCCCAGAAGATAATGCGATGTATATGATCAAGGTGTTGCGTCTAACAGGGATCTTTCCCATGATAATTATGGCAAAGGATGCACCACCAGGAAAACCCGATCCCGCCCCTTATAAATTGGCGTTAAGCCGTTTGGGAGTTAAAGCCAAAAATGCGATCGCTTTTGAAGATTCTGCTTCGGGCATTCGTTCCGCTGTTGGGGCTGGAATTTACACCATTGGTATTACTTCTAGTCATCCTGCACAGGATTTAATTGATGCAGGTGCCAGTATGACGGTTAATGATTTTACTGATCCACAATTATGGAAATTCTTAGATAGGAAGACTAAAGCAAGGAGGTAGTCAGAGTAAGGAGTAAGAAGTAAAAAGTAAGGAGTTTATCTAGTTTGGGTTAAATTGTTGTCGTGTCTTATTGATCCAATCTTGATTAAAAATGGTGGAGTAGATACGATTATTCACTATCAACATGTCTTCTTGTTTAATGACTAGCCCTGATAGCAATAGCTCGTTATGTTCGGGACTATTATCATAGGGGATTGCTTTCTGCTGCAAGATATGTTGATACTGATCCAACAATAAAATAATTTTATCTGATTGACTGAGAAGGCGATCGCGAATTGTTCTTAAATGTTCTGGTTCATCTTGGGTTTCCCAGTTATCGGTAATGTTGGTTCTGACTATATTTTCAATCCATTGTTTCTCACCATTAATGGGAATTGGAGATTTGTTATTACGAATCAGTCGGCAAATTTTCTGACTTAAAAAAGGTTGACCACCAGTCCACTCCAGAACTTCTTTTAAAACAACTTGGGGACTATTAACTTTTTCGGCTAATCCTCTGAGGAGGGGTTGAGCTTCGTGAATTCTAAAACCCTGAAGTTGAATTGCTTGACCAATATTAAAAGGAGTACGATTTTTATCTTGAATCAGTTTAGATGGAGTTGCTACTCCCAACAGGACAAAAGTTATCCTGTTAAATTTCGGCTGATCGGCTCGTTTATTATATAAAGTTCTTAGTAGAATTAAAAAATCATCAGCATCAAAGTTGAGACTAAGAAGACTATCAAGTTCGTCAATAAAAACGATGAGGTTTGATGTCACTTTTTCTAGCAAAACCTGCTCAATAAACTCTCCTAAACGTTGCACAGGGGAAAGATAATCATGGTCTTTCCACCAAGTACGGAATTCTAGTAAGCTAAGGGTATCCAATCCACTAATTAGTCCGTAGAGAAAACCTGCATACCACTGTTCGGGAGTTACTTGTTGATTACCAATTTCTGAGAGATCGATCGCAACACAGCTATAACCTTCTGCCTGTAAACGTTTCATAATCTGCACCCGTAGGCTAGACTTTCCCATTTGTCGCGAGTTAAGAATATAACAAAACTCACCTGCTTTTAATGCTTTATAGAGATGTCGATCTCCTTGGCGAACAACATAAGTGGGGGCATCCATCGGTAAACTACCCCCCACTTGATAGTCATAACAGAGAAATTGTTCATCACTTCTGAGTAAAGCATTTTCCAACTCTAATTCTGACTGGGTTGCTTTAAGTATTTCTAGGGTTTGAGAAAGTTCTGCGGTACGCTCCTTGACAGTTTCTTCTAGATTAAGGTTATATTCCACTAGCCGATCTTTGGCTCTTTGCAGTTCTGTGGTTTGTCGAAGATTCTCTTGTCGCAGACGACGTAGATTTGTCTGAGTTTGCATGCGGGCAATTAGTTCATTGCGGGAAATCGGTTTACTAAGATAGTCATTTGCTCCCACACTCAAGCCTGTAACAATATCCTGTACCTGTGTCTTAGCCGTTAATAATAAAATCGGCAATTGATCGAGGGGATAGTTTTCTCTTAACTTGGCTGCAACTTCATAGCCCGTCATCTTGGGCATCATCACATCTAGCAAGACGATATCGGGGTCTAAGCCATCTTCTAATAATGCTAAGGCAGATTGACCGTCACTTGCCTGGGAGATTTGATAATTAGCCTGAGCTAAGGAGAGATTGTTAATCAATACTTGTAAATTAGCAGGATCATCATCGACGATTAGTACTTTGGTGGTTTTGCCCTTAGTTTGTACTGCTTGACTGAGGGGAATTTGGGGCTGTTGTACCAGGGATAGACCACTAATAATATCTTGAAAAGCAGATACTTCTTCTGTATCGACATCCTCTACATTTGTCGCTACAGGCATCGTAAAACTAAACTGAGAACCTTCGCCGACGATTGACTCTAGCCAGATATTTCCCCCATGAGATTCGATCAGCTTTTTAGTGACGCTCAAGCCTAAACCCACCCCTCCATATTCACGAGCAGCAAAACCCTGACCCTGTTCAAAAGACTCAAAAATGCGATCGCGTTTCTCCTCTGGAATCCCAATCCCTGTATCTGCTATGGTAATCGTCAATTCCTCTGGATTATTTAGCTGTTGAGCTTTTACCACTACCTGTCCTTGATCAGTAAACTTAATCGCATTCCCGACTAAGTTATAAAGAATTTGCTGTAGCCGATCTTCATCTGCTCGAATTGTCGGAGTGTTCCCTGGGATCGCATTGACTAGCTGTAACTCTTTATTGCCCACCAAGGGGCGACAGAGAACCAGGACAATTCCCACTACCTCTCTTACTCCTACCGCTTTCAGCCGTAAACTGAGATTTTCGTTAAGTATTTGGGAAAAATCAAGAATATCACTGACTAAATTAAACAATCGACGACCACTATTAGCAATCATGGCTAAATTTGCTGAAGTTTGCTCAGAAAGTGCCCCAGTCGCCCCATCAATCAAAGATTCACTGATGCCAATAATACTGTTGAGGGGAGTACGCAGCTCGTGGGAAGTATTAGCCAGAAATTCATCCTTGAGACTATCAAGACGCTTTAGCTCCTGATTAGCTTTTTCCAATTCTGTATTAGTAAAAACTAGCTCCGCAGTGCGATCGAGAACAGTTTGTTCTAAATTAGCATTAAGCTCCTGAAGCTGAAGTGAATAGTCTTCTACGGATGCCATCACCTGATTGTAGCGATAAGCAATTTTACCTGCTTCTGTAAATGGTGATTCTGGTACCCGCAAACTATAATCTTGAGTTTTTGCTTGCTGATCCATGACTCGAAACAACTCATAGACCTCTGTTTTAGCATTGTGTTCCACAACATTCAGCCCCATCTCTTCTTCTTCTAAACTTATCCGTAGGGGAAAAATGCGATTAAGATTGCGCAAGACTAGATAGGTGATCCCAAAGCTCCAAACAAAGCAAATGCCAATGCCCAAAAGCTGCACCAAAACTTGATCATGGCGACTTAATCCCGTCCCTAATATTTCTAAATTACCAAATAGCCCCACGGCTAAAGTACCCCAAGCCCCAGCAAATCCATGGAGAGCTACTGCATCTACTCCATCATCAATTCCCCAATGTTCGATCCAGTCGGTGAGTAAGAGCATGGTCACGCCGCCAATAGCTCCAATCAGCATTGCCGCGGGTGTTGTTACGGAATTACAGGAAGCAGTGATGGAAACCAACCCCGCAATCGAACCATTAATCAGGGTTTCCGCCTCTACCATTCCTCGGCGTTGCCAACCCAAAATACCCGCGCCGAGCATCCCCGCAGCACCAGAAAGGACAGTATGAACAATAATTATGGGAATTTCATTACTCAGAGCGAAGGTACTGCCACCATTGAAGCCGAACCAACCCACCCACAGCAGCATTACCCCCAATACCGAAAAAGGCAGATTAGAACCATGGATCTTGCGTGATTCCCAATTAGGTGTCCGAAATAAACCTGCTTTCCTATTTTGACGAATAAATCGCCCCGTACGAGAACCCACTACCAATAGTGCTGCTAATGACACCCAACCGCCGACACTGTGAACTACCGAAGAACCTGCATAATCGACAAAGCCCAGTTTACCCAACCAGCCGTATAGCTGTCCTGTGGTGGTGCCATTCCATGCCCAATGTCCATATACAGGATAGATCAATCCTGAAATCAACATAGCGATCGCCAGATAACTTTTAAACTTCAATCTTTCGGCTAAGGCCCCTGAAACAATGGTGGTGGAAGTTCCACAAAACATCATCTGAAATAGGAAAAATGCTGCTAACTTGGGATCACTCTCAATACTGAGGAAAAAGCCTGATGAACCGATTAATCCCCCTTGATCAGCCCCAAACATCATTGCATATCCAAAGCCCCAAAAAAAGCAAACGGAAATACCCAAATCGACTAAATTCTTAATCGCGACATTAATACTATTTTTTGATCTGGTAAGACCAGATTCTAAACACATAAAGCCAGGCTGCATTAGCAAAACCAGCCCAGCACAGCCTACAACCCAAATAACATTAAGATCAAGGTCTAACATTTGATTAAATTTGATTTAGGACGATAACAAATAACTAATAACTAAGACGATCTCGGAAATATTTAGTATATAAATCACAGCTAGGAGTAGCTTGATTCCCTTTTAAATGCACCAACCCTAAACTTTCTAATTTGAATGCTGATAATAGCTCTAGCTCTACGGGTTTAGTTGCTTGTACCACCTGATTAAATGCCCTCGCGAGGTTCAAGTCTTGTTTTAAAGTCCAGAGTAGTCGGCGAAAATGATCGGCAAAAATCCCCGTATCATTAAGAGCTTGTTGTAATAATTCTGCTAGAGAAATATTATGCTCCCATAGAGAATATAGCCCCCACTGAATCAAATAGGGCTGCCCATTGGCGATCTCCATTAATTGCACTATTTTCTCATTAGACCAATTTAAACCATATTGTTGAGCCAAATAATTTACCTGAGATGCGGTAAAGATCGGTAACTCAATGGGGAAGCCCACATTAAATGGTGATTTATTGACATTTAAGGGAATGTAAACTTCCCTTGAATGAGCGACAACTAATCGTAATTTTTGCCAAATACTTTGATTTTTTGCCTGTTCATGCCAAGTTCTTAATAGTCCAAAAAACTCGTCTGCTAATTCTGGATAGTCAAACAATCGATCTACATCATCTAGGGCTAAGACTAAGGGCTGTTCTATTTTTGCCAATAGGTATTGTTCAAAGTAAATTTTGCAGCTAATCTTGCTGCCAAATAATTCATCCCAGTAGTCTTCTATCTTATTGGGTAAGTGCATTCCTAGTCCGACACTGGCACTAAACCACTGTAAGAATTTATCTAAGTCTTGAAAAATACTACGTTCTGCTAACTGAAAGCTTAAAAATACGGTTTGACAGTCTTGCTGGGCTGCATGGTCTAGAATTCTGACCATTAAAGAGCTTTTTCCTGTTCTTCGGGGAGCTTTAATTCTAATTAATGATCCAGGTTGCAAAATCGTCTTATAGCAATTGGTTTCAATTGGCGATCGCTCTACGTAAAATCGAGAATCTAAAGGGACTTGTCCTTCTGCTAATATTGGTTCGGCTAATTTTGGGAATTTGATTGAACCGTTTTTTGGGGCTAACTCAGAGACATTATCTAGAGTCGCTTCTATCTTCGAGCTGGGATCAAGATAGTCCTCAGTAGTAAGCTCGAGATTAAAAGCATTAAAATAGCATGCCAATGTCTGCTTATCTACAGGAAGTTGTCGGCGACGCACCTTAGTCAGAGTATGAGCACTAAGTCCTGTCAACTCATTAAGGTCTTCGAGAGTATAAGCAGTGCCCCCATTATTTTCGGTTTCAGAAGCTTTTTGGGCTGAATTTAGACGTTGCCAACCCCCTAAAGAGACAATTACTCCTCGTTTGCGTTTTACTCGTTGGCTCGAACTAAACATATTTCAATGTAATGTAAATGTGTTTGAAAATAATTATGCTGTGGTTACTTTTTAATTGTTCGCAAAATATAAGATTACTATAATTACTTTTCGATTGTGCTTTAAATTACATTCTTAAATTACATCAGTCACTTTAAGCTAAATTACTACAATTACATACATAATTACTTTTTCCTCTATTATTCCAATCCCTAAGTAGAATTTTATCCCTCGATAGACCCGAGGGGAGAAACCTTAAGTATTTTCAGAGATGTTAACTATTACTTTATTACCAAAGTTCAATAGTTTGGACAGTTTTTGACCAAAGTTCTGAAAGCCTAATTTGTCGTTGATTATTTCAGTCTAGGGTAAGGCTCAAATACTTATTTCTTTGTTACTGATAAAATTTTTCTGAACCATTGTCAAGTTGCAATTCAATATTTTTATCATGATTCCTGCTTAAGTTGTCGGCTTAAGTTGTCATCTTTCCTTGTATCTTATTGGCAAAAGTTAGATTATTAACAATAACTTTAGAACATGTAATTATTATTACAAAACCAAACACGCTTGAATACGTCCTCCTTGCTTAAGTTATACCGTTTTTGGCGGTAGTTGAAGGGGGACTTTTTATTGGCTTGGAAAGGGTTTGTAGATTTGACTGATTCATGATTCAACTTTCAACAACAAGACAAAGTGAAAGCGTGAAGCAACCCATAATTACCGAAATTGATTAAATGAGCAATCACCTGGAGCAGCTTTTTTCCTTGAGAGGTCGAGTAGCTGTTGTTACTTGCGCCGAAAGAGGATTTGGCGCAGCCATTGTCAGAGGTCTGGTTCAAACTGGAGCAATTACTTGTGGTACGGGGAGTCCCCCAATACCAGAATGGGAATCGATTAAAGACGAGTCTTATATACGATGTAATGTTAGTAATCCCCTGACTTTTCAATTTTTATGTCAAGAATTATACGAAAAATATGGCAAGTTAAACATTCTAGTGAACATAACCGAAATAAATGCACCTTTTAAAGACAGTAATCTCGAAGTCAAAAATCTAACTTTCGGAGAAGAAATAATCGAAACTAACCTGAGAACGACTTTATCTGCCAGTAAAATTGCTGCTAAATACATGAAGCAATCTGGAGGAGGTTCAATCATCAATATCATTAGTCTTAACAGTTTAGCTAGTTTGTCCGATAACCTGAGTTATGTAGCCTTCAAAGATGAACTACTGATCAGGACTAAAAAAATGGCGAGACAACTCATTGAAGATAATGTTCACGTTAACAATATTTTTTGGGGCTACCCCCAAAATGGAAGGGAAACTGGTAGAGAGGAGATTTCCAACACCAACGAGAATAACGGATTGCAAGATCTGATCAGGGCAACAGTTTTTTTTGCCGCAAAAGGCTCTAGTTGCATTACGGGACAAGGAATTTTTATTCTTTGTGAGGAGCAATTAATCCACATGAATTCTTAGATCAAGAACTTTGAATCATCACCCCGAGAATTCGATACTTTTGTTGAATCGTAATTTTAGTCAAGCTTAAGTTTCGGGCTTAACTTATCATCTTTCCTATTAGACAATTTAGGTATCAATCAGTTGCCTGGTTTAATGCTACAAAGTCAAATAAGTCTGTATCTGCCAAATGGGAAGAGGAAACGTTTTGTAGACTATGAAAAATACTGTTTATTCTTCCTGGAGTCTCTCTTTCCCAAGTTTGCAGCATCTTTTTAATTTGTACTCGCTGTAAGTTTTCTTGACTACCACATAAATTACAGGGAATTATGGGAAAGTTGCGGACATTTGCATATTTTTGGATTTCTGTCTCTGCACAATAAGCTAGGGGGCGAATTACAATGTTTTTCTGATCATTGCTTAATAACTTAGGTGGCATAGCTTTGAGTTTTCCACCGTAGAACATATTGAGAAATAACGTCTCGACAATATCATCTCGATGATGTCCTAAGGCAATTTTATTAATACCTTCCTCTCCCGCAACCCGATAGAGAACACCGCGACGCAGACGTGAACATAACCCACACATGGTTTTCCCTTCGGGAACAATACTAGTAACAGTACTATAGGTATCTTGTTCTACAATGCGATAAGGAACATTTAAAGCCGTTAAATACTCTGGTAAAACCTGTTGGGGAAAACCTGGTTGCTTTTGATCCAAGTTAACTGCCAGTAGCTCAAATTTCACGGGAGCTTTACGCTGCAAACTGAGCAACATATCCAGCATCGTAAATGAATCTTTCCCCCCAGATAAGCATACCATCACGCGATCGCCATCTTCGATCATCTGATAATCGGCGATCGCTTTTCCCACTTGTCCCCGCAACCGCGCTTGGAGTCTTTTAAAATTCTTAGAAACACGAACCTGAGCCGCTTCCATAACCTAACCCTAATTTGCTTTTATTTATCATAGTGTTTTAAGAAGTGTAGTTTGTTATCAATAGTGCAAAAAGAACACAACATAATTTAAGCCAGATAAATTAATATTTCTTAAATAAGTGGACTGTGGCAACATCACCAGATCCAGTTGAAATCAGTTAGTGGAACTTTTACACTCTAATCGAATATGGAATCAATTTCTGAGACGATACGAGAACCAATATTTACCTTCGCCTTGCTACTAGGAATAATTTTGCTAGTGCCTCCCATTTTTGAAAAAATCAAATTGCCAGGGCTAGTGGGTTTATTAGTCGCAGGGGTAATATTTGGCTCTAGTGGTTTAGGTTTGCTCGATAGTAAGTCGGAAACGATGATTCTCTTGGCAGATATTGGCAAGATTTATCTAATGTTTGTGGCAGGATTGGAAATTGATCTCGAACAGTTTCGCCGTACCCGAAATCGCTCGATGGGGTTTGGTTTTGCTACTTTTGCGATTCCTTTAATTGGGGGAATTTTAGTCGGGCGGATATTTGGTTTTGGTTGGAATACTTCAGTTTTAATTGGTTCGCTGTTGGCTTCCCATACTTTGTTGGCATATCCCATTGTTAAACGTTTGGGGGTAGTCAGTGACGAAGCCGTTACCGTGACTATTGGGGCAACAATCTTTACCGATATTGGTGCTTTGCTAGTGCTAGCGATTTGTTTGGGAGTAAACCAAGGAGACTTTACCGTCGCCGATTTCGTGATCTTATTCGGCTCTTTAACTATTTATACTCTGGTGGTTTTATTTGGCTTAGATCGCTTGGGTCGAGCTTTTTTCCGCCGTTCTCAAAATGACCAGGGGAATCAGTTTTTATTTATTTTATTATGTTTGTTTGTGGCTTCAGTAGGAGCGCAAATCATTGGTATAGAAAGAATTGTCGGGGCATTTTTAACAGGTTTGGCAGTTAATGATGTCATTGGTGATGGACCTGTCAAAGAGAAGATCGAGTTTGTCGGTTCGGTGTTGTTTATTCCGATTTTCTTTGTGGATATGGGTTTGCTGCTCGATCTCAAGGCATTTGAAGATATTTTTCGCTCCATTAGTATTCCCCTTTCAATTGTGGGGGTTTTGCTGCTGACTAAATTCTTGGCGGCTTTGGTGGCTAAATTTGCCTATCGCTATAGTTGGCAACAAGCTATGACTATGTGGTCCCTATCTTTGCCCCAGGTGGCTGCAACCCTAGCCGCTGCTTTAGTGGGTTTTCAGGCACAAATTATCAACGAACGGGTATTTAATAGTGTTATTTTACTGATGTTAGTCACCTCGATAGTGGGACCTCTGATTACGTCTCTTTTTGCTTCCCAACTAACTCCTCCCATCTCTATAGAGTCTAATCCAGAAACAAGTCTGGATCTAAAATCAAGCAATATATTTCGTGTCGTTGTTCCCGTTTATAATCCCCAAACAGAGCGTTATTTATTAGAATTGGCGTCTTTAATTACTAAAAAGAATCAGGGTGCGATTGTCCCTTTAGCGATCGCCAAAGCGGAATCTCGTTTGGATTCCCCCGAACTTGAAGCTGATTTTGAGCGCTGTGCCCAGCTACTAACTCAAGCAGAAGCGATCGCTGGAGAACTGGATATTGCTGTGCAGCCTGAATTAAGAGTTGAATATGATATTGCTCAAGGAATTAGTCATGCTAGCCGAGAAGTGAATGCTGATTTGATTATTCTGGGCTTTAGCAATTTAACTGGCTTTCGTTCGCGCTTTTTTAGTTCTGTTATCGATAGTATCTTATGGTCAGCTCACTGTTCTGTAGTTGTCGCCCGTATGCTCTCTTCACCTTTAACTATCAACCGTATTCTTGTCCCTGTGGAAAGTATTAACTCTATTGGTTTGCGTCCAGTACATTTTGTCAGCAGCTTAATCACCAGTAAGACAACCGAAATAACTCTGCTTCATGTTTGTCCCAAGGGCACTTCTAAAGAGCGAAAAGCTATTCTGCATCAACAATTAGAACTGCTCGCCAATCATTCCTTAGCACAGGCAACAGTAGATATTAAGGTGACAGCGCAAACTAGTTTTGTCCAAGAAATTTTAGATACTAGTCTCTCCCATGAACTGGTGATTTTGCGATCGCAACGGCAGCGGGTTGGGGTAGATAGTTTGGCATTAGGTTCAACTACCAAGCCCCTATTAGAAAACTTGAACTGTTCAATTGTTTTGTTAGGAGAACTTTAAAGTATTATGATTGCAATAGATTACTTTGACTTACAGGTAGTTAAACGGTGTAATTTGTTATCAATACGATAAAAGTCAAAGCGAGAATCGGAGTTAAAAATTTCTGTGGGTAAGATCCTTGATTTAACAGATGATAGATCCCAACCAATATCTTGTTGATGAGGAATCGTTGCCAATTGATTGTAATCTAAGGAGTTTAAATTGTTTAAATTAATATTATCTAATGCGATCGCATCTGATTCGTAACAATATTTATTTAAGGATGATTCTACTGATACCAATTGACCGTTACGCTTAATAGTTAAAATGGCTTCTGCGGGATTAATCTCAGAGGATTGAACATTAGTCTGGTCGGAAAATGGGAGAACAACGACATAAGAGACATTGCCATTTTCTGCTTGAAAACCTCGATGATCGTCCAAAGGAATCGCAGGAATAAAAATTGAGTTGCGCAGAGACAGTATTCCCTCTGGGTTATCGCTCTGTTTAGCTTCTCCTGAGTAGAAATAAAGATCGTCTTTTTGGCAGATATTAATATAAAAGCTGGCTGTTTCAAAAGCGTAAACTTCTTGATAGGCAGAGTTAATTTGCTGACAATTATGCCAGTCAGAAGAGATCATAAAGCTATAGTCGGCATCAGAAGAAGCAGAAACATCAGAAACTGTTCCCCACGGCAATACAACCAACGCCATCCCAGCTATAGCAAACTTGATCTTGACTGGATTATCTGATTTTTTAATCATATGCCCATGAGTAGTTATTACTCTGATTGGTGCTAATTATTGAATTTAAGAATTGAATTTAAGAAATCCAAATTTTAATAGTTTTTATATATTAGGTATTAAGTTTCCATATATTAAGTTTTTCATCTCTAATTGGCAATATGCTAGTAGTTGTAGTTATTTAACTTACTAAAGTTCGACTAGATCTGTTTTGATTATGGCGATCGCCATAATTAGTGCATAATAATCACAAATCAATTACCAGTACTTAAGATGCGGTAAACCGTATTTTACTGGAATTGTTCGACTAGCATAAAATAAGTGAAGATAAAGTAAGTAATTAATATAACTAGTTTTTAAAGAGTTAACAGATTGAACAGTCTAGTTTGTTAAGTGTCATAGATATATAAAGGGTGAGCAAATATTATGAGTTTTTTTGATTCTCAGGTAGTCCAAGAAGAAGCTAAAAAGCTGTTTGAAGATTATCAGTCTTTAATGCAGCTAGGGGGAGAATATGGCAAGTTTGACCGTGAAGGCAAAAAGATGTTCATTGAACAAATGGAACGACTAATGGAACGCTATCGCATTTTTATGAAGCGTTTTGAACTATCCGAAGACTTTATGGCACAAATGACCGTACAACAGCTCAAAACCCAGCTAAATCAGTTTGGAATGACTCCCCAACAGATGTTTGATCAAATGGAAGTGACTCTCAAACGAATGAAGTCGGAAATTCAACCATAATATTAATCCCTTAGTGTGAATTAGCTTCTTTGAAAATTCAATAGTTCTAAGCTATAAGCTATAAGCTTTTAAATAAGAGTTACCAAGATACTAGGGGCGGGAAAACTGTGAGGCAGCGGGAAAGTATTTTACAGGCTGATTTTTCATTGCCTTAAGCATAAAAGAACGCCATACGGGGGCAGCAAAGTCACCTCCAGTAATCCCTTTGCCCATACTTTGATAATCATCATTACCTACCCAAACCGCAGTCGCTAGTTGAGGAACATAGCCGACAAACCAAACATCACGCTCAGAAGATGTGGTTCCAGTCTTACCTGCGGCAGGGCGATTTATATTACCTTTTTTTCCAGTGCCACCAGGCTGCAAAACTCCTTTTAACATAGTAGTTAAACTAGCTGTTGCCCAAGGATCGAGTATTTGTTGGGGTTCAGGAGTATTATCTAAGAGGATATTTCCTTTACTGTCTGTAACTTGCAAAATGGCAGTGGTTTGAGAATACCAACCATTGCTAGCAAAAGTAGCAAAAGCTCCTGCCATTTCTAGGGGAGTCACGCCAATGGAACCCAGGGGCAGAGAGATTACAGGTTGCATCGGGCTTTCAATGCCTAAGGTACGGCAAACATCAATCACTTTTTCTAGCCCGACAGCTTTACCTAGTTTCACCGCAGGAATATTTCGAGATTGAATTAGAGAAGTAGCTAAAGACATCTGACCGCCAAAATCATTTTTGCCACCGTAGTTTTGCGGTTTATAAATGCCTCCAGGGATTGGGTAGGATACAGGAGCATCATTAACCATACTACCTGGACTATAGTTACCACTGGCGAGAGCTGTATAGTAAACAAAGGGCTTAAAAGATGAACCAGGTTGTCGTCTAGACTGAACAGCACGATTAAATTGGCTAGATTTATAATCTACCCCTCCCACCAAAGCTTTGACAAAATGAGTCCGTGGATCTACTGCTGCTAGTGCTACCTGATCTGCTCTTAAGCCCCAGCGACGTAGCAGATTATGACTTTCTCTGATAGATTCTTCCGCCATTCTTTGGAAGTCTTGATCAATTGTTGTCTGAACCCGAATACCACCCCGCAAAACTTTTTCTTTGCCAAATCTCTCTTCTAATTCTTTGGTAACTACTTCAGTGATAAAGGGAGATTTGCTCTTGCGCCAAGCAGTAGGTTTCCCTACCAATAGGGGCGCTTTAAGGGCAGCCTGTTCTTCTTCTGGGGTAATCCATTTCAAGGTACGCATTCTGGCTAATACTGATGCCTGCCTTCTTTTGGTATTGCCATAGTTGAGAAAGGGACTGTATTGCTCTGGAGCTTGAATTAGTCCTGCCAAAACCGCCGCTTCTGCTAGATTTAATTCCCCCGCTCCTTTATTAAAATAACTTTCCGCAGCAGTTTGAATACCGTAGTTATTATGACCCCAATAGATATTATTGAGATACATTTCTAAGATTTCCTCTTTAGAAAAAACTTGTTCTACTCTAATTGCCAGAATTGCTTCGGCTAATTTTCTACTAAAAGTCCGCTCACGAGTTAAAAACAGATTTTTGACTAACTGCATGGTCAAGGTGGAAGCACCTTCTGACACTCCGCCTTTTTTATAGTTGGCTAGGGCTGCACGACCTATACTGTAAGGGTTTAAACCTTGGTGACGATAAAAACTACTATCTTCGATCGCAACTACCGCTAATTTTAATTCTGGGGCAATCTGTTCAATGGTGGCGATTTCTCGATTTGACTCTCCATGAAGACTACTGAGCAATTTGCCCTTGATATCGTAGATATAACTAGTTTCTGCGGGGACATAATTACGTAAAACTCTCACATCAGGTAGATTACGAAAACTAAATGCCAAACCCACTAATCCCCCCGCAGCAACAGCACTCGTAATCATCGTAATGCCCAGAATAGTACCTCCTGCGGCATTTGCCACTCCTGATAAGAATGATTTAGCGATCGCCTTGGTATTATTTTGCGGTTCTGGTTTCTGCAACATGATTTCAGAAGACACGATATTTTTATTTCCTCCAGAGAGCATTACAAGAAATTGCCTGGGTATTAGGCTACTGTCTTTAAATTGAAACTTTAAATTGAGATTAAATCATAACTTTATTGCAGTCTTGGTCAGTTTCCCCGCCTTAAAAAAGCGGGGCTTGCCTGACCGTTGATCAATAATAATGCGATCGCAATTATCCTGCCTAATCTAGATCGACAATTGTAGCAATCTCCCCAGGTTATTTGGCAAAGGTCGATTTGGCAAAAAAAAAGATCCTCGGCTGACTAACCGAGAAATCTATATTTCAGGAGAAATCAATGCTGACAAACGACGACTTCCACGGCAGATTAGCAAGCTAAATTGCTGTACGACGATCAGGAGCAACATTTAATTTATGTTAATTAATGTAACAAAAAATTTATATATTAACAAGGTAGAGGTAATTCTAAAGTGAGCGGGACACGCAAATAGGTAAACTACTACTACGGTAAAACCCTGGTTTTGGGAAAGGCTTTTAGATCAGTTAATTCGATGCCAGGAAAGTTTACCAATCAATAAACTATTTTATAGGCAGCCGATGATTATTGCGATTACTGCTTTAAAGGGAGGAGTGGGCAAAACCACCACCGCAGTCCACTTGGCTGCATATTTCCAGTCTTTAGCACCGACACTATTAATTGACTCAGATAAAAACCGTTCCGCTTTAGTGTGGTCGAAGGAGGATAAATTGCCTTTTTACGTGGCATCTCAAGCGGGGGCACCAGGCTTAATTAAAAAATTTACCCACATTATTATTGATACTCCAGCACGACCAGAGCCAGAAGAATTGGAGGATTTAGCTGGTGGTAGTGATATGCTGATTTTACCCACTACTCCAAATCATTTGGATTTAGACACTACGGTTAAAGCGGTTGAATTATTGAGAAAGTTAGATGCTAATTATAAAGTCTTGCTGACTAAAGTAGATTCTCGCACGAAAAATTCTAGAGATGCCAAAAGCTTTTTAGAAGAGGCAAAATTGCCTTTATTTAAAACAGAGATCCCTTTATTAGTGGCTTTTCAGCGATCGCCCAGTCGTGGAGTAGTTGTCCAAGATTATCCTGATCGTCGAGCTAAAATTGGTTGGAATCGATACAAGGATGTTGGTAAAGAGATCTCGGAAATTATGGCTTGACGAAAACTCTAAGCTAGATAAATTGGAGGAAATAGAGATCGCTTCAGGTTGGTAAATTATTGTTATTGTTGGTAGTTTAAGCATAATCGTCATGTAGGGTTGCTGCTTCTTCTACCCATTGCTTTACTTGTTCTAGGGTTGGAGACAAGTCTTTTCTCTGCAAAGTTGCAACCTGTAAACGGATAATTTGACGATGCAACTGAGGAAAAGGCGTTTGGGTAAGCTGTTTAACTGATACAATACCAGCATGTAAAAGTAGACCACAATATTGATGACCAATGCTGGGAATGCGAGCGAGATCTGCCAGGGCAATCCATTTGTTTAGATGTTTTTGATTTAATTTTAGTTTACTAGCTAAACTTCTTTTCGATTCTAGAGTTTGAGTACATTTTAATAGTTCTTTTGTATCTTTTATGCCTTCAGATTTGAGTAAATTTTGTTCTGGTAGCATTAATCCTGGTAGAAGATCCGTTGACCAATATTGGGATTGCATGACTTTTAAGAAAAAATAATAATTTAACTTGCCTGATTTTAG
>CALLPS010000193.1 GCA_938015355.1 uncultured Pleurocapsa sp. | reverse complement strand
CAATGATATTAGAAAATATTAAAATCTTGCTATTAGTTTTTGTGGTTAATTCTTCGGAGAAACAATCCCCAGTTTAGTTAGAGAAGTAACACCCATCACAAGTGATTCCTTGGTTTTTTTTGGTAGTTTTTTAATATAATATTCAGCACGACTAGCAGCCGATTTAGTGCCAATTTCCGCCGTAAAAACTAGTTGCAGGGGATGTCTATTTCTCGTATATTTAGCAGATTGTGCATTTCCTGACTGATGAACTGCAAACCGTTTAGAGACATTGTTGGAAATCCCTGTATACAGAGAGCGATCGCCACAACGAATAATATAAACAGACCACATTAAGAATGTTACTCACTTGCTTGATTCAATTCGTACTACTTAGTACTGTAGTTTTAACTGCTTGAGCTTGTCCCTCTTGAGAAACACTAATGGTCGCAGAAGTAGCTTAAATAAAATAAATACCGACTGGAATTCATTGGGAGTTTGGCGTATTTTCCATTGACCAGGATTGCAATATAACATTTCCACTAGTTCCCGATGTTGCTCGATACTGACATCCTGGAATTTGATAATTGCTCTTAGGTCATCGTTTTGGAGCTGGCTGCGAGTGACTTTACCAGATAAAATTAATACTTCAGGAATTAGTTCAATCATGACCTCTGAGGCTAACTTAAACTGCTGACTTAACAGAATTTCGACCCCTTCTTCCGAAATCTTTTGAGTGATGCCTTGGTAGACTTGGCGATCGCTATAAATATTAATTTCCTTCTGATGGTCATACCACTCATAAAAGCTAGGTTTGGGGAGATCTAATAGAGTCATCATCGCGACGGTAATCGTCAATAGATTGTAGCTACTCCAGTATAAGCCTAAGTTAAAACCCATCTCACTAATACTTAAGAGGCTAATGCTAAAAGTAATTAGGGACGCAATACATAAAACTGTCATCGGCAAGGCAAGGGTCCAATTGTAGCTAAATTTGTCTCTAGATAAACCTTTGGGAGTAACATTGAATCCTTTACCAAAGGGACTAAGTAATACTTTGATGACCGTAACGGAAACAGGAATAGCCTGTACGAGAGAATAGACATCTGAAAGTAAGATAGAGCGAGATTTTTTGTTTAACCAAGAAAATATCGTCAATACTAAGATGTAGTAAGGTAGGAATATATATAAGGTCTCAGGTAGGGTGGTCAATACAGGATTTAACTGACCAAAAATGCAAATTATCGGGACGAAGAGAAAAAATACCCGAGGTAGACAAGTAAACCAATGTACTAAACCTTCTAAGTGTGCCAGTCGCTGCCAAAGACTTAAACCTGGAATAGTTAGAGGATTAGACTTGATAAAAAAGGCTTGTAGAGTACCTCTGACCCAACGCAATCTTTGATCGATATGAGCGCCAATACTTTCCGCTGCTAGTCCTGCACTGAGTTTCTCATTGAGATAGGCTAATTCATAACCTCTGGCAGATAGTCGAATGCCTGTAAAATAATCTTCACTTACAGAGTCGATAGCAAAGTAGCCAATATCTTTGAGGGCACTGCGTCGGGCAATAAATGATGTTCCTGCACAAACTACACTACCCGCACCATCTTTAATGGGCTGAAGATAACGATAAAAAACTTCTTCTTCAGAAGTTAGCACACCTTCTAAGCCCAGATTGCGAGCAATAGGATCAGGATTATAGAAGCTTTGGGGAGTTTGCACCAAAGCTATTTTCTCTTGCTGGAAAAAACCAACGGTACGTTCTAGAAAATTAGTTGTTGGTACAAAATCGGCATCGAAAACTACTACCAATTCGCCATTAGTTTGTTTGAGGGCATTGTTCAAGTTACCCGCTTTTGCCCCAGAGCTATCAGGTCGAGTAATGTAGTGACAACCTAATTCTTGGGCAAGCTGTTTGATACTTTGTCGTTGGGTATCGTCTAAGATATATACTTTTTTCTGGTCATAGTTAATTGCCTGACAGCCCATGATTGTTCTTTTAACAATGAAATCAGGCTCATTATAAGTAGGAATTAAGATATCTACGGTGGGCTGGTAGCACTTTTCCCTCACCGCCACACTATATTTTTCCGCTTCATGATCGCGATTTTTGACTGTAAACAACAGCAGCATCTGAAATGCAGTACCAACCATTGCTAGCAATTCCATGGCAAATAAGGAAATACTAAAAATTCCTTCTACAGGACTTGCTAAATTAAGAGTAGAAAGCGATCGCCATAAGAAATAACGCACAAATAAGGTGAGCAATACAGCACCAATCAAACGCCTCGACCAAGTCGTCGGCTCGGGAGACACTTTCATGATGATCTGTGCCGAGATAAATAAAACTACCGTAGGTATTAACAGATGATATTTACTACCTAAGTTGGGGGGCATCAACCACTGGGGAGGATTTGATTGGATTATATGTAGTTGAACAAATAATTCTGTAACGTGACTATTGCCCAATAACCAAGAAATTGCGATCGCACTCAAAAAACCGAAAACGGACAATATGATCACAGTGGTGTGAATGGTAGAGGATTTCTGCCCTGATTTCTGAATACTA